>CAZUDR010000255.1:0-5372 GCA_964618715.1 uncultured Undibacter sp.
GCGGCCCAAGCGCGCCTACAGCCACGGCTGCATGCGGGTGCAGGATCCCGTCGAGTATGCGGAAAAGCTGCTGTCGATCGAACTGCCTGGCGAGAACTACACCAAGCGCAAGATCCAGGGCATGTACGGTGACAACGAGATCAACATTAACTTCCCCAAGCCGATCCCGGTGCACCTGACCTATGAAACCGCCTTCGTCGACGAAGACGGCAATTTGCAGTTCCGTGAAGACGTCTACCGTCGCGATGCCCGCATGATCCAGATCCTGAAGGGCCGCGAAATGAAGGTTGCCGACGTCGCCGTCAAACACCCGCCGGACACCTCGGCCCAGCCGGTGCGTATGCCGGTCGGCATGTACAGCTCGTACGGGGACGGCTACCCCATGCGCTACGACGGGCCGGGCCTGTTCGACTGGCTGTTCGGTGCGCCGGTCGAACCGCAGCGTTACCGGCGCATCTATCGCCCGCGCGGTTACATCGGCCCGCGCAACAACAACAGCTATTCGCGGCGCTGATCACGCGTCCGTACTCAAAGAGAACGCCGGCGTCCCCAGGCGCCGGCGTTTTTGTATGGGTTGGCGTGGTGGCGATCAGCGAAGGGCGGCCGACACCCCGGTTTCACGCAACGGCAGATCGATGGTGCAGACGAAGCCGTCCCGGGTGAATTCGCGGCTCACCTTCGCGCCGGGTACACCCTGATCGATCAGCATGCTGCCAAATCCCGCCTTGGCACCGCGCCTGGGCGTCGGGCCGTTCAGTTCGCGCCAGACCACGCTGAACACGCGTTCGCCGTTTCGCGGCGCAATCTTCCAGCGAAGATCGACGCAACCCCGGTCGCGTGACAGGGCGCCGTATTTGGCGGCATTGGCGGCAAGCTCGTGTAACACCAGACCGAATGGCGTGGCGAGATCGGCTGGCAATCCGGTTGACGGCCCCTCCAGCTGAAGCCGGCTGGAATCGTCGGGCGCATAAGGGTCGAGCTGCGCCCGCGCCAGCGCCTCGAAGTCGGCGCCCTTCCAGTCAGACTGCACCAGCAGGCCGTGGGCCGCAGAAAGCGCCGCAAGCCGCGCGCTGAAGCGCTCGACGAAGTCCTCGCGCGACCGGGTATGGCGCAGGGTCTGGTTGGCGATCGACTGGACCACCGCCAGCGTGTTCTTGACGCGGTGCGTGAGCTCGCGCAGCAGCAGGTGCTGGCGTTGCTCCCAGGCCTTGCGCTCGGTGATGTCGCGGGTGCTTTCCAGCACCAGCCGCTGGCCATCCATCGCCTCAAGCTGCAGGCGGCTTTCGACCGTCACGGTACGGCCGTCCCTGGTCTGATGCTCCAGTTCGCCCGACCAGCTGCCGTCGCGCAACAACTCCGCCTTCAGTGTCTCGAACGAGCCGCCCGGCACGACCGTGCGCAGCAGCTCCGCCTTGTGACTGCCGACCGCCTCGTCGGCGCTGTAGCCGTAGAGATCCTCACATCCCCGGTTCCATTCCACGATGCCGCCATCGAAATCCCAGACGAAGATGGGATCGTGCGACAGATCGATCAGGCTTTTCTGTCGCTGCAGCTGATGCTCGCGCTCGCGCAGAGCCTCTTCGGTCTGGTGCCGTTCGGTCACGTCGATAAATGTGACGACGACACCGTCGACCCTGCCGCCGGCGATGCGATAGGGGTGCAGGCGCAGGTCATACCAGCGTCCGTCACGGCTTCTTGCCTCGCGCCTGACCGATGACAGGCCGGCAAGCGCCGTACGTGCGTCGTCGGCCAGGTTGGTCTGATCGAGCTGGTGCGCAACGTCTGCAATCGGACGACCTTCGTCACCCGGCGCGATCGTCAGGATATCCGCAACCGGATCGGTGAACCGCTTGATGCGCAGGTCGGAATCGAGAAACAGGGTGCCGATGTCGGTCGCCGCGACCAGATTCTGCAGATCGCTGTGAGCGCGCACGACCGCTTCCAGCTTGAGCTCGAGTTCGCCATCGGACATTGCGCACTCCGCTAAGCCCCCGAGTGGCAGCATAGGGACCGGAATCGAGGCTGACAAACCGCGTCCCGCTGCGTGCTCGCATGGCAGCGCGCACGGTCGCTGTACCGGTCAATCGTCGCTGGATCGAGGTTGGCACCGGCAGCGATGGTACAGGTGGGTGGACTTGAACCACCGACCTCTGGTTCCACAGACCAGCGCTCTAACCAACTGAGCTACACCTGCCCGGACGTCGCATCAGGACGTTGCGGGCGAACCTAGGTTCGGCGCCCCCGTTTGGCAAGCGCTTCGGGGGGCGGGATTCCGGCGCCGGACAACGCGAAAAGCCCAGGCCGGCGGGCCTGGGCTTGCAATTGTGATACCTGCGGAAGGCCGGCTTGCGGGGTCCAATCGGGACCGTGTCAGGCCGCCTTTTTGAGCGCGCTGGTGAAGCTGTCCTTGATCGGCTCCGCGGTCTCGGTCGTCACCTTCTGCGCGGTCTCCGCCAGATCCCTCGCCTGTGCGGTGAACGCGTCGAACTGCTTGCGCATGAAGCTGGACGAGAGCTCCACCACTTCGGCATAGGACTTGGCGGTCATCAGTTCGGTCATCAGATCGAACGTCGCGTCGGTATTGGCGCGCGCGTGCTCGACCAGCTTGAGACCGTAGGTGGAGGCACCCTTGGAAGCCGTGCTGTAGGTGTCCTCGAGAACGTCGGTTGCTTCCTCGGCGACCGCCTTCATCTTCTCGTAGTTCTCCTTGGCCTGCGCGATGCCCTTCTCGGCGATCTCGCGGAAGGCGGCGGGCACTTCCATCTTCGGCATCTCGAACGTGGGCATTTCGAAGTTCGGCATCTCGAAGATGGATGCCGACGGCGCCGGTGCAGGCGCGGTTTTCGGCTTGGATTTCGGCGTGGTGGTCGGCGTTGCTGTGGCTTCGGTCATGGCGGTCGTCCCTGGCTGGGAGGGCATGCGGGCTGTCTCTTCGGCGAGCCGCCGCCCTCGGATCCGGCCGGCCCGCGACTGTCCGGGAATTTTGCGCGGGGCGTTCGCCACACCCCGGCAAGTCCACTAATGCTCATATAACACGATGTTTGGTGCATTGCAACAAAATTATTGCAATGCACAAATCACGGGCATGAGCAGGTATTTGCGCCTGTCGCGGACCGGTCAGTCGGACTTCGCCGCCTTCGCCGTCTTGCCGGCAAACCTGGCGGCGCTCTGGCTCAGTTCCCTGGCCTGCTCGGTCAGCGCGGCGATCTGGCTGTTGGCGTAGTCGGCATGCAGCCCGATCACCTCCTGAGCGTCCTTGGCGCGGGCCAGCTTCTGGGCATAGTCGAAGGAAGAGGCGACGTTGCGCCCGGCAAAGCGCATGGCCAGCTGGCTCACCTCCCTTGCGCCGTCGCGCGCGCTGCCGGCCTGGTTCTCGGCGGCGCTGACAGCGCTCTGGGCGGCCGACATGAAACTGTCGAAGGCCGTCTTCGCCTGTTCCACGCTTTTTTCGGCGAGAGCACGCATTTCGGCGGGAATTTCGAAACCTGTCGGGCTGGCATTTTTTGCCATGACGTTCCTCCTGCCGGTTGTCGCCC
Source organism: uncultured Undibacter sp. (assembly GCA_964618715.1). Taxonomy (GTDB): domain Bacteria; phylum Pseudomonadota; class Alphaproteobacteria; order Rhizobiales; family Xanthobacteraceae; genus Pseudolabrys. The sequence continues at coordinate 3,537 of CAZUDR010000255.1, forward strand.
CGGGCACGGGCGGCGTTAACCGTATTCAGGTCGAACGGCCGGGCTTGAAAGACACGAACCGGGCGTTGACGTTAAGGTTATCGCCGCTTGAATCGGCATGAGCGTGGACCACGCGTTTACGGCTCCACCGCCTCGCCGTATTAATTATTCATTAGCCGTAATTTGTGCGGAAACCATGACGCGGACCGACAACCAAGTCGCATGGCTCAGCGATCAGCGGCTCGCAGCCCATGCCCTCTCGCCGGCCCCGGCATGGCTGTGGAGCACGGACGCGACCCGGATCCTGTGGGCCAATCCGGGGGCTGCCGCCATCTCGGGCGCCGAGTCACCCGGCGCGGCGGCGCAGCTTGTCTTCGATCCGCAGCGGCATCCGGCCGCAGCGCAGATCGCACGGCTGTCCGGAACGCTGCCGCAACAAGGCAATGCCCCGAGACTGGAGCGCCTGCGCGGATTCGGCGCACGCCTGGGCGGGACCCTCCTCTGCCTGTGCTCCCGTATTTCGCTCGGTGAGACCAGCGGAATTCTGGTGGTTGCCACCGAAGGCGCCGGCAGGGAGATGCCGTTGCCCGACCGTGCGCGCCGTCTGCTTGCCGACTTCGGCGACGAGGCGGCGCTTTTTGCCGCCGACGGTGAGTGGGTCGACGGGCTGCGCCAGGCCCGTGATGGTTTCGGCAATGCGGAGAACCTCGGCGCGCTCGGCGCGGAGCAGCTCGCGCGCGAGGCAACGCTGAACGGCCGCGCCGACGGGGCGCTGGCGCGCGGCCCGGTGACGATGCTCCGGCTCGGCTCGGACCCGCTGTATCTGCTGGTGGTCGCGCGCACCACGGCAGCCCCAGCCGTATCCGCCGCGACCGAAGCCGTCGTCAGCACTGCGGCCCCGTCGCTCGCCGCACCGGCGCCGGCCACTGCGACCTCCTCCGTTTCCCCTCTTTCCGTGCGCTTCGTCTGGCACATGGATGCGAGCAACCGTTTCACGCACGGGATCGAGGACTTCGCCCGCCTGCTCGGTCCGCACACTGCTGCCACGCTTATCCGTCCGTGGGACGAAATCGCCGCCGAACTCAAGCTTGACGATGGCGGGGCGGTGGCGCACGCGCTGGCGAGCAAGGAGACGTGGAGCGGCATCACCGTGCACTGGCCGCTCGACGACAGCGACGAGCGCCTGCCGATCGAGATGTCGGGGCTGCCGGTGTTCGACCGCGATCGCCGTTTCGCCGGCTTCCGTGGTTTCGGCATTTGCAGGTCGGTCGAACGGACCGCGGCCTTCCAGACACGCCGCGCCGAGACGGGCCCACCCAAGCCGCCGGCGCCGAAGGCTCCGGACGCCCCACCGGCCAAGGTGCTCCCCTTCCCGGCGCCGGTACCGGAGCCGCCGGCACAACCTTCGCCCGCCCCGCAACCGGACACGCCGCCGCCGGCCGCCGAGCAAGCGCGCCCGGCCGGGCCTGCGCCGCCGCCTGCCGGCGAGCCTGCACCGGCGCTCAGTCCCGGCGAACACAGCGCCTTTCAGGAACTCGCCCGCGAACTGAGCGAGCGGCTCAAGAAGGAGCCGGGTCAAAACGGCACCGCGTCTCCGACCGTGGCGCCAAGCCAGCCACCTGTTGCACCGGTGCGCCCCGCGGCGGCGCGCAGCGACGCGGTCCGCGACTCCAGCGAGGGCCGCCCGATACTGGAGAAATTGCCAGTCGGCATCCTGGTCTACCGGCTCAACAATCTGCTCTACGCCAACCGCGCGTTTCTCGACTGGACCGGCTACCCGGACCTGGATGCGCTCAGCGAAGCCGGCGGCCTCGACAGCCTTTTCATTGAAACCAGTGACGCACCGGCCGGCCCTGA
>CAZUDR010000256.1:0-5363 GCA_964618715.1 uncultured Undibacter sp.
AGGCGCAGGCGATCTGCATGCAGACCGGAGACTTCCGCCGCGCCTACGAAGCCTTTGTCGCCAAACAGAAACCGCGCTTCGTCGGAAACTGACCAATGCCGGACAAGAGCTTCCTCTCCTGGCCGTTTTTCGACGCGCGTCATCGCGCGCTGGCCGCGAAGCTCGAGTCTTGGGCGCAGGCGAACCTCGCCGGCATCGACCACAGCGATGTCGATGCCGCCTGCCGCAAGCTGGTCGCGCAACTGGGCGAAGGCGGCTGGCTGAAGCTGACCGCGCCGGGCGACGACATGAGCACGCTCGACGTGCGCTCGCTCGCCCTCTGCCGCGAGACGCTGGCGCGCCATGACGGACTTGCGGATTTTGCCTTTGCCATGCAGGGCCTCGGTGCCGGTCCGGTCTCGCTGTTCGGCACCGATGCCCAGCGCGCGGCCTGGCTGCCGCAGACCCGTGCCGGCAAGGCGATCGCCGCCTTCGCCCTGACCGAGCCGGCGTCCGGTTCGGACGTCGCCAATATCGCCACGACCGCACGCCGCGACGGCGACGGCTACGTGCTCGACGGCGAGAAGACGTGGATCTCCAACGGCGGCATCGCCGATGTCTACGTCGTGTTCGCCCGCACCGGCGAAGCCACCGGCGCGCGCGGGCTGTCGGCCTTCATCGTAGAGGGTGACAACCCCGGCCTGACCGTCGCCGAACGCATTCCGGTGATCGCGCCGCATCCGCTGGCGCGCCTGCAGTTCGACAATTGCCGCGTGTCCGCCGACGCGATGATCGGCAGGCCGGGCGAAGGCTTCAGGATCGCCATGGCCACGCTGGACGTCTTTCGCACGACGGTGGGCGCCGCCGCGCTCGGCTTCGCGCGCCGCGCATTGTCCGAAACAGCAAGACGCGCCGCGTCGCGCGAACTGTTCGGCGCGCCGATGTCCGAACTGCAGATGGTGCAGGGCCATCTCGCCGACATGGCGGTGGAGATCGATGCCGCGGCGCTGCTGGTCTACCGCGCGGCCTGGACAAAGGACAATGGCGCGGCGCGGGTCACGCGCGAGGCGGCGATGGCCAAGCTCCATGCGACGGAAGCGGCGCAGCGCGTGATCGACGCGGCCGTGCAGCTGCACGGCGGCGACGGGGTGAGGTCGGGTCATCCGGTCGAAACGCTCTATCGCGAAATCCGGGCGTTGCGCATCTACGAAGGCGCGTCGGACGTCCAGAAGGTCATCATTGCCCGGGCGGTGCTATCGGAACTGGCGGAGCACTAACATGTCCAGCACACGGAAAATTCCCAAGCTTGGTCCCTCGGCGCATGTCGATACCTTTTCGCGCGACAACCTTCCGTCGTTTGACCAATGGTCGGACATCCTGCTCGACCGGCCCGAGTTTCAGTATCCCGAGCGGCTGAACGCGGCGGTCGAACTTACCGACCGCCTGGTCGAGAAGGGCTTCGGCGACCACGTCGCCCTGATCGGCAACGGACGGCGGCGCACCTACAAGGAGCTGGCCGACTGGTCGAACCGCCTCGCGCATGCCCTGGTTGAAAACTACGGTGTGAAGCCAGGCAACCGGATCCTGATCCGCTCCGGCAACAACCCGGCGCTGGTGGCGGCCTGGCTTGCGGCCACCAAGGCTGGCGCGGTGGTGGTCAACACCATGCCCATGCTGCGCGCCGGAGAGCTCGCAAAGATCGTCGACAAGGCGGAAATCAGACTGGCGCTCACCGACAGCCGCATCGCGGACGAACTCGTCGCCTGTGCCAAGGACAGCAGGTTCCTCAGGCAGGTGGTCAACTTCGACGGCACCGCGAACCACGATTCCGAACTGGATCGAATCGCGCTCGACAAACCGGTCAAGTTCGATGCGGTCGAGACCGGCAGGGATGACGTCGCGTTGCTCGGCTTCACGTCGGGGACGACGGGCGAGCCGAAAGCGACCATGCATTTTCACCGCGACCTGCTGATCATCGCCGACGGCTATGCGCGTGAGGTGCTCAATGTGACGCCGGACGACGTGTTTGTCGGGTCGCCGCCGCTGGCCTTCACGTTCGGGCTCGGCGGCCTGGCAATCTTTCCCCTGCGCTTCGGCGCAACGGCGACGCTGCTGGAGAATGCCTCGCCCGCCAACATGATCCAGATTATCGAGACCTACAAGGCGACGATCTGCTTCACTGCGCCGACGGCATATCGCGCCATGATGGCGGCAATGGACCAGGGTGCCGACCTGTCGTCGCTGCGGCTGGCCGTCTCGGCGGGCGAGACGCTGCCCGCGCCGGTGTTCGAGGAGTGGACCGCAAGGACCGGCAAGCCGATCCTCGACGGCATCGGCTCGACCGAGCTGCTGCACATCTTCATCACCAACCGAATCGGAGATGCAGAGCCCGGCGCCACGGGCCGGCCGGTCACCGGCTACGAGGCAAGGATCGTCGGCGACGACATGACCGAACTGCCGCGCAATTCGGTCGGTCGCCTCGCCGTGCGCGGCCCGACCGGCTGCCGCTATCTCGCCGACAAGCGCCAGAAGAACTACGTGCGCGACGGCTGGAATCTGACCGGCGACACCTTCACGCAGGACGAGGCGGGCCGCTTCCATTTCGTCGCCCGTGCCGACGATATGATCGTCTCCGGCGGTTACAACATCGCCGGTCCCGAGGTCGAGGCGGCGTTGCTGTCGCATGCCGAGGTCGCCGAATGCGCGGTGGTGGGTGCGGCCGACAGCGAGCGCGGGCAAATCGTGACCGCCTATGTGGTGTTGCGCACCGGCGTCACCGGTGACGCGGCCTGCGTCAAGCGCCTGCAGGATCACGTCAAGACGACGATCGCGCCTTACAAGTATCCGCGTGCGGTCAAATTCATCGACGCCTTGCCGAAAACGCAGACCGGCAAGCTGCAGCGGTTCAGACTGCGCCAGGATTGAGCCAGCATGAGCGATCCGACATTTGACATCCTCCAGCCGAAAGACTGGGCCCCGCCCCAGGGCTATGCCAACGGCATCGCAGCGCAGGGCCGCCAGGTGTTCATCGCGGGACAGATTGGCTGGAACGCCCGTGCCGAACTGGTGAGCCACGATTTCGTCGCTCAGGTGGAGCAGGCCCTTGCCAACGTTGTGGCGGTGCTGGCGGAGGCCGGCGGGGCGCCTCAACATCTGACGCGCATGAACTGGTACATTACCGACAAGGCCGCGTATGTCGCCCGGCGCAAGGAGATCGGCGAAGCCTACCGCCGAATTCTCGGGCGTCATTTTCCGGCAATGACGTTGGTCGTCGTGGCCGGTCTGCTCGAGGAGGGTGCGAAGGTCGAAATCGAGGCGACAGCCATCATTCCGTAGCCACAGGTCATACCGGGGCGGCCCCGACGGTGACGGGCTGCGCCATACTCGGAAAAGCCTTGTTTCAAAAGGACTTATTGCGTAACCCGGCTGCACTGGCCGGCGCCCGCATGGCTATCCGTTGAATCGCAATTTTTGGCTCGCTGCAGAATCACTTAAGCAGTCGAAGACGACGAGTGACCGAGGCCGGCGTTTTCCTGATTTGGCAATTCTCGGGCGATTGCTGCCGACAATGGCGTGCCTCCGCACAGGAGCAATACGATTGGATTTTCTGCAGAACCTGATTCGCCAATGGACCATTCGCGGTCTTGGTGCAGCCGGCGGGTCGATTCCCCGACAGGCCGGCGCCATCCCCTACACAATTGTCAAGAACCAGGTCGTGTTTCTCCTCGTCACCTCGCGTGGTTCCGGACGCTGGATCTTTCCCAAGGGGGAACTGACGGAAGGACAGGAACCCTGGCAGACGGCGGCAATGGAAGCGCTGGAGGAGGCGGGCGTCGAAGGCGAGATCGAAATTCATCCGATCGGCTCCTACCGGACCACCAAGTCGCTCGCGATTCGCCGTACCATCGTTGACGTCGACATGTATCCGTTGCGCGTCACGCGCCAGCACGACAAATGGCAGGAAATGAAGCACCGGCACCGTCACTGGGTGATCCTGCCCGAAGCCCGGAGGCTTTTGTCGGAACCCCGGCTCGTCGAGCTTGCCCGCACTCTTGGCCAGCGCGCGCTCGCGCCGCCTCAGCCTGCAAGAGAACTCATCAGCCAATAGAGCAGCGCCGCCAGGAAGGCTGCCGCCGGCACGGTGATCAGCCAGGCCGCGATGATGCCGACCACGTGCTGCCGGCGAACAAGGCGGCGGCGCTCGCGCTTCTGATAGTTGACCAGCGCTTCTTCCGGCGTCTTGTTCAGGCGCGACGGTTCGAGAAAGAGCGTCCGCGGCCGGACGGCCGGATTGGGCACACCGGTATTGGTGATGTACTCACGCAGATAGCCCACGCCGAACACCGCTCCGACGGCGATATGGGTCGAGGATACCGGCAGGCCGAGCGCCGAGGCGACGAGCACCGTGATCGCCGCGGAGAGGGCGACGCAGTAGGCGCGGATGGCATCCATCTTGGTGATCTTCTGACCGACCGTGCGGATAAGACCCGGGCCGAACAGCGCCAGACCCAGGGCAATGCCCACGGCGCCAATTGCCAGCACCCAGAACGGCAGCGCCACCTTGCCGGCATCGGCGATGCCCGTGTGGGCGGCAGAAACGATGGCCGCCAGCGGCCCCACCGCGTTCGCCACGTCGTTCGCGCCGTGCGCGAAGGACAACAGGGCGGTCGCGAATATCAGTGGCAGTGTGAACAGACCGGCAATGTGCTTGCGGCGATTTTCAAGGTTCTTCGAGTGCTGCTCTACCCATGGCCGTGCGACGAAAAAGCCAAGCACGAAAAATCCGGCGCCAATCGACAGCACGACCTGCGGCGGCGGATGCCAGACCCGGCTCAGGCCCTTGATGGCGAGATACATGGCGAAGACACCGCTCATCAGGGCCACGAGCACCGGTACCCATCGGCGGGCCGCAATGACGCGATCCTCCTGGTAGATGACCCTCCATTTGACGAAGCCGAGCAGCATCGCCGCAATAAGGCCGCCCATCATTGGCGAGATCACCCAGCTCGCCGCGATCGCGCCGATGACCGGCCATTCGACGACGCCGGTGCCGGACGCCGCCACGCCGGCGCCGACGACACCGCCGACGATCGCGTGGGTCGTCGAGACCGGAGCGCCGAGGAATGTCGCCAGATGAATCCACAACGCGGCCGACAGCAGGGCTGCGATCATGACGAAGAGAAAGGCGATCGTAGCCATGTCCTCTTTCGGGCGCAGAAGGTTTTTCGAAACCGTATTGACGACGTCGCCGCCCGCCAGCATCGCTCCCGCCGCTTCGCAAATGGCTGCAATGGCCAGCGCGCGCGTCATGGTCAGCGCGCGGCTGCCGACCGCGGGTCCCATGTTGTTGGCGACGTCGTTGGCGCCGATGTTCAGCGCCATGT
>CAZUDR010000257.1:0-5363 GCA_964618715.1 uncultured Undibacter sp.
GCGATCGATCCTACGGCGGCTGTCGTCCCGAAGGCATCGAGGAAGCGCCGACGCACGCGGAGATCGCTAGCCGCGCAATCGGCGATCCTTGCCGCCTGCTCGAGAAACAGCGCGCGCACGTCGGCGCAGGCCTGGCGCAGCGCCACGGCGCCCGCCTGCATCGACATGCTGCCCGCAGTGTAGCCTTCGTTGGGCGTGAGCGCGGTGTCGCCGGAGCGCACGTCGATCCGGTCAATCTGCACGTCGAGTTCGTCAGCGGCGATCTGCGCCATCGCAGTCAGCACGCCCTGGCCGAACTCGACACGGCCGGTGCCGATGACGACCTTGCCGGGCGCCGGGAAGCCAACCCAGCGATCAAGCGCGGGATTGTCAGCCAGCATGCCGGGGAGGGGCGCGTTCAAGGCCTTGCTCCGGGACGCATGGTGGCTGCCGCGTTCTCCACCGCCTTGAGGATGCGGGCATGCGTGCCACAGCGGCAGATATTGCCGTCGAGTGCGGCGGCGATCTCGGCGCGGCTCGGCTGCGGATTGCGATCGAGCAGCGCCTTGGCCGAAATGATGATGCCGGAGAGGCAATAGCCGCACTGGCCGGCCTGCGTATCGAGGAAAGCCTGTTGCAGCGGATGCGGATGCTCACGCGTACCCAAACCCTCGATGGTGGTGACGGTCTTGCCCGCCACGCTCGACACCGGCTTGGCGCAGGATTTTTCCGCCTCGTCGTCAACCAGCACCATGCAGCAGCCGCATTGTTCGAGCCCGCACCCGAAGCGGCTGCCCATGAGCCCGAGCGTGTTGCGCAACACGTCGAGCAACGGAGTTTCCTCACTGTCGATGGTTACATTGACCGGCTTGCCGTTGACGGTGAACGCGATTGACTGCGCCATGGCCTAGAAACCGAACTGTTCGCGCAAGATCCGTTCGTCGAGATTGTGTCCGGGGTCGAACAGCATGTTGATCGAGATGGCGTAATCCATGGTGACGTCGACGGATTGTACCGAGCGCACCTCGTCGTGGTCGGCCACCGCCGCCACCGGGCGCTTGTCACTTTCCAGCACGTCGATGGTGACCCTGGCCTTGTCCGGCAGCAGCGCGCCGCGCCAGCGCCGCGGCCGGAACGGGCTGATCGGCGTCAGCGCCAGCAGCGAGGCGTTGATCGGAATGATCGGCCCCTGCACCGACAAATTGTAGGCGGTGGAACCGGCCGGCGTCGACACCAGCACGCCGTCGGCGACGAGCTCGGCGAGACGCTCCTTGCCGTCGATCAGGATGCGCAGGTGGGCTGCCTGCGCGGTCTGGCGGAACAGCGAGACCTCGTTGATGGCCCGGTGCTCGTGCGTCCGTCCCTGCGCGTCGGTTGCGCGCATGACGAGAGGATGGATCACCGTGATCTGCGCGGCGGCGAGCCGTTCAGCGAGTCCCTCCTCGACATACTCGTTCATCAGGAAGCCGATGGTGCCGCGGTGCATGCCGTAGATCGGCTTGCCCGATGTCATGAACTTGTGCAGGGTCTGCAGCATCAGGCCGTCGCCGCCCAGCGCGACGATGACGTCGGCGGTTTCGGGATTGGCATTGCCGTAAAGCTTTTCCAGCCGCTCATAGGCGTCGCGCGCCTCCGGGCTGATTCCGGCGACGAAGGCGATGGTCTTGAAGCGCTGGCCTGGCTGGCGCATGGAAACAGGGATATCCGATGGAACGCGCGGTGCTCGTCTATACGACTTGGCCCTCGATTGTCGAGGCGGAGCAGGCCGGGCGCTCGATCGTCGAGCGGCGGCTGGCGGCCTGCGTCAATATCCTGCCGGGGATGGTTTCGCACTACTGGTGGGAGGGCAAGGTCGAGCGCGGCGAGGAGGCCGTGATGATCGTCAAGACCCGCGCGGCGCTGGCCGACGCGGTGGCCGCGGCCGTGAAGGAGCTGCACGCCTACGATACGCCGGCCATCGTGACGCTGCCGGTGGAGAGCGCCGATCCGGACTATCATCGCTGGATCGTGGCGGAGGCGAGCGCGGAAGCGCAGACCTGAACGCAACGAGGGCCGGATCGCTCCGGCCCCCGTCCAGCATCAACGTCTGTGCAGGCAGGCCGGTCAGTAGGTCGCCTTGCCCTCGATCACGTCCTTCAGCTGGCGATATTCGGTGCAGGTCGTGTTGCCGCAGAGCTGCGCCACCTTCTGCAGGTTGTCGAGCGCCTTCAGCCGGTTGCCCTGTTCCGCCTGCCACATGCCGTAATAGGACCAGGTGCGGACGTGGTCCGGGTCGGCCTTCAGGGCGGCCTCGTACCAGACCTTTGAATTGTCGTAGTCGCCGAGCCTGCGATAGGCGTAGCCGATGTAATTGGCGACGTCGGGATGCTCGTCGCGGCCGATGGCATGCATCGCGCGGATGCCGGCCTGGTAATGGCCGGTGACGATCAGTTGGCGCGCCGCACGATAGTCACGCAGGAAGTTCGCGATCTGCTGTTCCTGTTCTTCAATTGCGCAGGTCTTCTTTTTCTTGCAGTCGCTCGGCTTCGGCGGATCATCGGTGCCGGCGGCGTACAGCGGCTTCATGCCGACCGCGGTCACCAGCACCGCGGCGGTGGCGAAAACACAGAGATGACGGAGCGCTTGGGTCACGAACATGGAAACACCTCCTGCACCAGGTAACCGGCTGATTGCATCATACGGCAAATCCGGCCGCTTGAGGACAAACAATTCGTGATCGGCGTCTAGTCCCGGCATTGCCGGGAGAAATTTTGTGACAGTTTTATTCACCCGGCCGGTTGACTCGTGCACGGACCCAAGGGAACATTTCGTCTGTGCTGGTTCCCCGGGACCAATCCGGGGACGAAAGAGGGAACACGGAAGCCGTGAATACGGTTATCCGTGGCTGCCCCCGCAACTGTGAGCGGCGAGCCTCGTCCAACACGGCCACTGGGAAACTGGGAAGGCCGGACGCATCGGAAGGCAAGGACCCGCGAGCCAGGAGACCTGCCAGCACTGTCACCCAACCGGTGGACGGGGCGTCCATACGGAGCGGTCTTTCGCAGCGGTGACGGCAATACCGGTGCGAAAGCCGTGAAGGGGCGCTTTATCTTTCACGACAATCCGCACGCGGGTTCTGCGCTGTCGGCGTAAGGCCGCGTGTTCCTTCGCATCGGGCTTATCGCTCACCGATGCGTTCGCGCAATGAGCCGCGGACGCAAACGAAGGAACGTGTGTCATGGGGGTTGAACGCAGGCTGGGTGCCGCCCTGGGGCTGGCGGTCCTGTTTGCCGGAAAGGCGCTGGCACAAGGCACTGTCGTGTTGCCGGCGATCGATGTCACGTACTCGCGCTGGGGCGGTCTGGTGACCGGCACGGCGAGCTCGGTGGTGACCGCGGAAGACATCGCGCGGATGCCGAGCCAGAATCTGCCGGACATCCTGTCACAGCAGACCGGCATTCAGACGCAAAATCTCCTGAGCTCCACCAATGGATCGCGCAGTGCGGTCGATTTGCGCGGCTTCGGTGCTTTCGCCCCATCGAACGTCCTGATCCTCGTGAACGGCCGCCGCTATCAGGACTTCGATCTGCAGGGCTTTGATTTCTCGTCGATCCCGGTCGACAGCATCGAACGCATCGAGATTCTCCGCGGCAACAGCGGCGGGGTCCTTTATGGCGACGGTGCCATCGGCGGCGTCATCAATATCGTGACCAAGACCAGGCCGTCGGCGCCGCTGAACGGCCGTATCGAGGGTTCCTACGGCACGTTCGAGTATCGCGAAGGCCGCGGGTCCGTTGCGGGCTCGATGGGACCCTGGTCGGTATCGGTCTACGGCAATGCCATCGGCTCGGACGGCTACCGCGTCAACAGCGACCTGGAGCAGTACAACATCGTCGGCAATCTGAACTACACCGGGCAGAACTGGGGCGCCTATGTCACCGTGGCGGCGGATAACCAGCATCAGGGCCTGCCGGGCGGTCTCAACAACGTCCCGGGAAACTACCCCTACACGCTCAGCACGCCGCAGCAATCGAACACGCCGCTCGACTGGGGCGACAAGCAGGGCATCAATGTCACTTTCGGTATCAGCGGAAGGCCCGCCCCCGGCGTCGAATGGATCATTGACGGCGGCGTTCGTCGCAAGTTCCAGCAGGCGCAATTCTATAACTATCTCGATCCCAACACCTTCCTCTACAATCTGCAGGCGGCGACGCCGTTGAACTATGTCGACACGGTCATGACCACGTCGTCGGTGACGCCGCGGCTCGACGTCGCACATCAATTGTTCGGCGTGCCCAATCGCCTGCTCACCGGCATCGATATCTACAACACGCAATACAATTCCGAGCGGCCGACGGCGCCGGGCCTGACGCCCATTCACGACTACGACATCCAGCAGACGACGGCCGCCGTCTATGCAATGAACACCGCCACGGTGCTTCCAAGTACCGATATCTCGATTGGCGGGCGCCTCCAGCGCAACATTATAAAGGCGCGGGACAGCTACAGCGCGGTCGACGACCCCAATGCCGGCTTCTACGCCAACAATCCGGAAATCCCGCCGCTGGACGAGAGCGAATGGCAATATGCCGCGCATATCGGCATCGAACATCGCTTCAACGCAATTTTCGCCATGTTCGCCCGCGCGGCGCGCGCATTCCGTCTGGGCAATGCCGACGAGCGCGTCGGCGCCGGCGGTCCGTTCGTGTTCACCGTGCCCACGTTCGATCTCGAGACACAGACATCCTGGGACGCCGAAGGCGGTATCCGCGTCAATACCGGGCCGTTCCAGCTTCAGTCCAGCGTCTACCTGATGCACCTGAAGAACGAGATCCATTTCGTTCCATTTTTCGGCGTCAACACCAATCTCGATCCGACCGAGCGCATCGGCTGGGAGACGAGCGCCAACTATCGGGTAAGCGACTCTGTGCGGCTGCGCGGCGGCGTTGCCTATGTCCGGGCAACCTTCCGCGAGGGGCCCTATGAGGGCAACGATATTCCGCTGGTGTCGCGGTGGTCGGGCCATGCCGGTCTGACGTGGGAGATCGTGCCCGGGCTTCTGGTGCTCGACGTGACGACGCGCTACTTCAGTGATCGCCGCATGGACAACGACCAGGCGAACATTCAGCCGGTCATTCCGGCCCAGGCAACGGTCGATATCAAGCTCGGCGGCCGTTACCAAAACTTCTTCTGGTCCGCCTCGGTGCTCAATCTGCTGGACGCGGAATATTTCGATTATGCCATCGCCAGCGGCGGCATCGCGGCGGGGCCGTTCTTCCCCGCCGGCCTGCCGCCGACGATAGGTGTCTACAGCGCCTATCCGCTGGCGGGCCGCACATTCATGGTTCGGCTCGGAACGGACATCGGAGGAAAGAATCCGGGACCGTAAAGGAACCGCGGAAGGA
>CAZUDR010000258.1:0-5354 GCA_964618715.1 uncultured Undibacter sp.
CAGATCGAGCCCGCACGCCTGCATGAACCCCAAGGCTTCCGAGATGCGATCGGAAAGCTCGACATAGGCGCGAGACTGCGGACTGTCCTTGACGAACCCCAGCATCCATTGCCGCACGCTGGCGAGGTTGGCGTAGCCGCCCTGGGCGAAAGCGCGCAACAGATTGAGCGTCGCTGCCGACTGCCGGTAGGCCTCGATCTGACGACGTGGATCGGGACGGCGAGCATCGTCCGTAAAGTCAATGTCATTGATGATGTCGCCGCGGTAGCTCGGCAGTTCCTTGCCGTCGCGCTTCTCGGTCGGGGCCGAACGCGGCTTGGCGAACTGGCCGGCGATGCGTCCGACCTTCACCACCGGCGAGGCGGCAGCATAGGTGAGCACAACCGCCATCTGCAGGAACATCCGGAAGAAATCGCGGATATTGTTCGGCCCATGCTCGGCGAAGCTTTCCGCGCAGTCGCCGCCTTGCAGCAGAAAAGCCTCGCGATTGGCGACGCGCGCCAGATGCTTCTTCAGATTGCGCGCTTCTCCCGCGAACACCAGGGGCGGATAGGTGGCAAGCTGCTTTTCGACATCGGCCAGCGCCTGCGGGTCCGGATAGTCCGGAACCTGCAGGATCGGCTTTGTGCGCCAGCTGTCGGGCGACCAACGTTCAGGCATTTCAGAGAACTCCGACGCGATTTGGCGGAGTTATACACAGGGCCTCCCGTGGAGGCCAGTTAGTCGACAAAACGGGGTTATCGAAGCCTATTCGGCCGCTGCGCGGCCGTAGCTGACGGCCCTTTCGCGCATGGTGACCAGTTCCTCGGCCGCGGTCGGATGTACCGCCATGGTGGCGTCGAAGTCGGCCTTGGTCGCCCCCATCTTCACCGCCACCCCGACGATCTGGATCAGTTCGCCCGCATCGGGTCCGACCAGATGACAGCCAACCACGCGGTCGGTCATGCCGTCGACCAGCAGCTTCATGAAGGAGCGCGTATCGCGACCGGCGAGTGTCGCCTTCATTGGCCGGAAGGTGGTCTTGTAGACATCAAGCACGGCGAGCTGCTCCCGCGCCTGCTCTTCGGTGAGTCCGATCACACCGACCTCCGGTTCGGAGAACACCGCAGTCGGCACGTTGGCATGGTCCACCGGCGTTGGCTTGCCGCCATAGAGCGTGTCGGCAAAGGCGTGGCCCTCGCGAATTGCGACCGGCGTGAGGTTCACCCGGTGCGTGACGTCACCGACTGCATAAATGTTATCGACCGATGTGCGCGAATACTCGTCCACGGCAATGCCACCGTGTTCAGCCAACCGGACGCCGGCGGTATCGAGTCCGAGGCCCATATGGTTCGGCCGCCTGCCGATGGCGAACATGACCTGGTCGGCGTTGACCGCGCTCCCGTCAGACAGCAACACCGTGAATTCATCGCCGGATTTTTCAACGCCCGCTACCGTGTGTCCGCATGTGACGTTGATACCGCGATTGCGCATTTCGTTGCGCAAATGCTCGCGAACATCATCGTCGAATCCCCGCAGGATGTTTTGCCCGCGATATACCAGGGTCACGTTGCTGCCCAGCCCGGCGAAGATACAGGCAAACTCCACCGCGATATATCCGCCACCCTGGACGACGATGCGCCTTGGAAGCTCCGGCAGGTGGAACGCCTCGTTGGACGAGATGACGTATTCGAGGCCGGGAATCTTCGGGCCGTAGTGCGGCCAGGCTCCGGTCGCGATCAGGATCGTATCCGCCCTGACGCGCTCCCCGGTGGACAGCAATCGGACCGTGTGCGCGTCTTCCAGAACCGCACGGCTCTTGACCGTGGCAACGTTAAAACGATCGAGTGTATTGGTATAGGCAGCCTCGAGGCGCGTTACCTCGCGCTCGACATTTGCGGTGAGCGACGGCCAGTGGAAGACCGGCTCGGGCACCGTCCAGCCATAGCCTTCGGCATCTTCGAATTCGTCGGAAAAGCGCGAAGCATAGACCAGCAGCTTTTTCGGAACGCAGCCACGGATCACACAGGTGCCGCCAACCCGGTACTCCTCCGCGATCATCACGCGAGCACCATGACTGGCAGCCACTCGCGCCGCTCGCACCCCGCCGGAGCCGGCGCCGATAACAAAGAGATCGACGTTCTGCTCGACCATCACCCGCCACCGACCCGTTTCATCGAACTGCCGAGGGACGCCGACGCGTCACAGGTTGTGCCCTTTTTTCTTCAGTTCGTCGCGCATCTTGTTAATGACCTCGTCGGTGAGATTGTTGGCCCAGTCTTGCGCGAACTTCATGCTGGAATCGACCACCTGCGGCTGTTCCTTCAGCATCTTCTGACCAACCGGCGACTTGTAGAATGCAAGAATCGCCTTGAGTTCCTGCTCGGTGAAGTGCTGCGCATAAAGTCGCCCGACTTCGTCGGTCAGTTCGGAAAACCGCGGCGCCAGATCGGTCCGGATTTTGACGGCGATTTCGTTGAGATCGCCGGACAGGCCGGGGTTTTGCTGCAGGAAGACTATCTTGGCCTGCTCGACGACGCCGGAGATCAATGGATTGAACAGAGCCGTAGCACCGGTGACCTTGACCAGTTCGTTGGCCGTCTCAACCGCCGCGGCCGACGGCTTCTTCTGTGCCTGGGCGGCCGAACTGATTGCCACCACCGCGACGGCCAGGACCGCCAGTCGGAAGGCGCGGAGAAGGGGCCGCATGACATTATTGAGCATCTTCAACTCCATTTGGACGCGGGACAGCCAGGTACCCCCCGCCTGTGGTCCGCGTTATCATGGCCGTTCGACGGTGCGAAGCCCGTCCGGCCCGGCAATAATGGCCATTTCCGCGAGATCGATAAACAGGCCGTGCTCCATCACGCCGGGGACCTCGGCCAGCGCATGCGCCATCGCCCGCGGATCGTCAATTCGGTCAAGCGCCGCGTCGATGATCCAGTGGCCGCCATCCGTGACAAAAGCGTGGCCATCCTTGCCCTTCCGCAGCGCCAGCCGCCCTCCCCGCTGCATCGCGGTGATAGCCTTTTCCACCGCACGGTGCGTCGCGGCGACGCCAAACGGAGCCACCTCGATCGGCAGGGGAAAACGGCCAAGCGCAGCTACGCATTTGCTTTCGTCCGCGATCACGATCATGCGAGCAGATGCGGCGGCAACGATCTTCTCCCTGAGCAACGCGCCGCCACCACCCTTGATCAGGGCAAGATCCGGGGCAATTTCGTCTGCACCGTCCACCGTGAGATCGAGTTCGGGCGTCTCCTCGAGCGTCGTCAGCGGGATGCCGCAGTGCTCAGCCTGGTCGCGCGTCGCCTGCGATGTCGGTACAGCGACAATATCGAGGCCGGCACGGACCCTGTCCCCCACCAGCTCGACAAAATGCCGGGCGGTCGAGCCGGTGCCGAGACCGAGCCGCATGCCGGGGCGTACGAACTCGACAGCGCGAGCAGCCGCCGCGCGTTTTTGAGTCTCTGCGTTCATCGCCATCGGATGGGTTAAAGGCCCGAATTCAGCGCCTATCTAGCCGTGATCGCGGCGCCTGAATAGTCGAATTTCGGCCTTGCGTCGGTCTCCGACGGCAGCTAGCGATCCGGCCATGCCCGCACCCGTCATCGTATTCGATCTCGACGGCACGCTTGTCGACACTGCACCCGATCTTGTCGACACGCTTAACGTGATCTTCGCTCGCGAAGGTCTGCCGCTCGTGCCCTATGAAACCGCGCGCAGTTTGATTGGCGGCGGCGCCCGAGGAATGATCGCGCGCGGTATCGAAGCGGATGGCCGCGAGGTCCGGCCCGAGAAGCTCGAGCAGATGTTTATCGACTTCGTCGCGCACTATTCCGCGCATATTGCCGACCGCTCGCGGCCATTCCCCGGACTGACCCACGCGCTCGACATGCTTGCGGCCGATGGCTTCCGCTTCGCGGTATGCACGAACAAGCTGGAACGACTTTCGCGTCTTCTGCTTGATGCGCTCGACCTCACCCATCGCTTCGCGGCCATTTGCGGACAGGATACTTTCGGCGTGCAGAAACCAGATCCGGACGTGTTGCGCCGGACTGTCGCCGCCGCCGGCGGCGCACTGCAAGGGACGATCATGGTCGGCGATTCCGGTACCGACATTCGAACGGCGCGCGCGGCCGGGATTCCGGTTATCGCGGTCGACTTCGGCTACACTGAAGAGCCTGTGGCGAAATTGCGGCCGGATCTGGTTATCAGCCATTTCGGGCAGTTGCCGGACGCCGTTTCTGCCATATCCCGGCGGAACTGATCCTTCTGCGGGCCATAGGGTTAACGTTATTAAGGTTAATGGTCCCCAAGCGGTTGCACCGGCATGACGACAACCTTAATCTGCCGACGGGCGAGCGACGATCGTCGCTTGTGTGGGATGGATGTAAGGCCAATGTTTCGAGTACTCACGGTGCTGGGCGCCGGGCTTGCGCTTGCGGCGTGTTCATCGTCGGATACACCGGACTGGCTCAAAGCCGATACCTACAAACTTGATCTCGACCTGAAGCCGGCGCCGGTCATGGACACCGTACGTTTCGAGTCGACGCCACCTGGCGCCGAAGCGAAGGTGTCGAACGGACAAGCCTGCAAGACGCCATGCGCGCTCGCACTGCCGGCCAATGCATCGTACACCGTCACCTACACGCTGGAGGGCCACGTCGCCGCCACCGAACAACTTGCACCCCTGTCGATGGGTGACGGCACGACCAAGCTGCGGCCCAATCCCGTGGTGGTCGAGTGGGAGGCGGCGCCGGCGATGAGCAAGCCCCCGGCGCGATCGCGTACCCGCAGAACGAGCGCCAGGCCGGCACCGAGCCCGGCTCCCAAACCTGCTGCGACGGCACCGGCCCCTGCCCCCGCCCAACAGGCCGCTCCCTCTCCGTGGCCGACGCCGCAGTCGACGCGCTAGGGGCCTCCCGGTCGCGAACGATTTGTCGGGCGGCATCGTGCCGTACACCGCGATCTGATGCTGCGGCGCAGAAATTTTCGTTTTCTGGACCCTATCGCGATATTGCGCCAAGCTTCCCATATGTCAGCGTGAGCGGGCACAGAACCCGCCGCCGGGAGTGATGATGACTACCAGCAACGGAACCTCAATTCTCGACACCGGCCATGCCGGCGCGCCGCCGCGCCCGCTGATCGATCCGTTTGCGCGCGCCATCACCTATTTGCGCGTGTCGGTGACGGACCGCTGCGACTTCCGCTGCGTCTACTGCATGTCGGAACATATGACGTTCCTGCCAAAGGCTGACGTCCTGAGCCTGGAGGAACTCGACCGGCTGTGCAGCGCGTTCGTCGCCAAGGGCGTGACGAAATTGCGTTTGACGGGCGGCGAACCGCTGGTGCGCCGGGGTATCATGACGCTC
>CAZUDR010000259.1:0-5331 GCA_964618715.1 uncultured Undibacter sp.
GTTCGATGCCGTGCGCGGATTTCAGCCGCGCGGCTTCGCCGGCGACCCTGGCGCGCAGGTTCGCCGCGATGACCTTGCCGTCAATGATCGTTGCGGTCATGTACTCCGACTTTGTGATGGTCATCGCCGGGTTCGTCCCGGCGATCCCGGTTGGGATGGCGATGCCTTGCCTAGTGAATCGGGATGGCCGGGACAAGCCCGGCCGTGACCTTTCAGGAGCCTGGTTGTCCCACAGTCTTTTCCAAAGCCGCGACGATCGTTGGGCCATCTCCCGTAATGACCAGCCGCTTGACGCGCGCGGTCGCCCCGCCGGCGAACGCAACGTCCCGTGGCGGAACGCCGACGACCCTGGCGATCATCCGGATGAGCGCACTGTTTGCTTCGCCCTCGCTCGGCGCCGCGCGCACACGCGCCTTGAGGACGCTGCGGCCGTCGGCGAGTTGATCAATCCCGTCGAATGCGTCGCGTCCGCCCTTCGGCGTCAGCCGTATCGTGAGCGAGACGCCGCCAGAAACGAGTTGCCAGGGTTCGGTGGACGACAACGCCTAGACGAACAGCCGGATGTAGATCCAGAAGATGAGCTGGCGGAGGAACAGCAGGCCGATGATGAGGATCACCGGTGAAATGTCGATGCCGCCGAGATTGGGCAGCATGTTTCGGATCGGACGCAGCGCCGGCTCGGTGATCCGGTAGAGGAATTCGCCAATCGCGTGCACGATCGGATTGCGCGGGTTGACCACGTTGAAGGCGACCAGCCAGGACAATACTGCCGACGCGATCAGGATCCAGATGTAAATATCGATGATGGTGCTAATCAGCCAAAGAAAGGGATTCATCTGCGGGCTCCATCGACTGGCCGCCGTATAGCCGCTCGGCTGTCGGAGGGAAAGAGGCAAGGCCGCAGCCCGCGCACCCGCGATCCTTGACAGGTCCGGGGCCTGGTCCTAAATGGCGCCCACTCGCTGCACTTTTTGCGCAACGGCGTCAGCAGCCGTTGCCGGTATGGCGGGGCCGTAGCTCAGATGGGAGAGCGCCTCGTTCGCAATGAGGAGGTCAGGGGTTCGATTCCCCTCGGCTCCACCACCCGAATAACTCCGTTCCACCCCTTTTTCGCATGACAAGCTGCCGACGGGCGGGCCCGGATTGCGGGCGGGTGACCGGCATCCTTGTTTGGCGGGCGGCGACGATGTTCGCCTGATCGGTGTCGCCGTTCAGGGCAACGACAGCAGCACCGGCAGATAACCGAAGTCGTGCATGTACTCGAGTCCTTCCGCGACCGGAATCGCGACCAGAAACACGAGCGCGTCGGTAAAGGTCGTCATCACGATCGACGGCCGCACCGGAATGACGGCAGCAGCGCGCCAGAGCGAGGGGCGTGGCACGAAGCGCGGCACGCGCGCGACGTAGTCCCGGTATTCCTGTCCGAAACTTGCCAGCAACGCTGACTCCTCGCGCATTGCCGTTGCAAGAAATATGACCCAGACAATGAAGCCGCAGGCGATCGCGATCACGATACTGCCGACCTGCGCACCGACGCCGATCGCGCCGATGATGGAAAACACGTAGAGCGGATTTCGGGAAACCGAATAGGGGCCGTCGGCAATCAGCGTCTTGTGCTTGTTGCCGCCGATATAAAGCGAACACCAGGTTCGCCCGAGAATGCACAGGACAATAAGCGCAATCCCGGCCCACTCGATCGCCTCATGTTGCCACGTATCGCCTGGCCAGAGGGATTCGCCCACGAGCAAGAGAACCACTCCGAGGACGACGGCCACCAGCAGTATGGCTTTACGGACTGTTTGCGACGGCGCGCCAGTGCCGGTGCGATTCGGCCGGGTCATGTCATGCATTGTCAAACTCGTCTCCTGACCGGGCATCCTTGTCCGGTCGCCGTCGACCCCGGTGGCTGTATGCCAAAATTACGGCCGGAAATACAACCGTCGGTTCCGGCGCGGCCGCATCTTGTCATCCCGCTGCGCGATGTCTGGCCACTGAAAAGAAGCAGGATCATGGCCGGTGCTGCGGCCTGCGTCGCAGCGCGTGGCTTCCGGCGCAACGGCGGGCTCCACACTCCCCGGCTCCGTTCGCTCAGCCTCCGCCCCCGTCGGTCAGCGCCCTGATCTTGCCGATCAGCCGCTGGATATCGACCGGCTTGGTGTCGAAGTCATCGCAGCCGGCGCCCATGGCCTTGTCCTTGTCCTCGACCATCGCGTGCGCGGTCAGCGCAATGACGGGAATGTCCTGCGTGTCCGGCGCCGCCTTGACCAGGCGCGTCGCCTCCCAGCCGTCGATCACCGGCAGGCTCATGTCCATCAGGATCAGGTCCGGCTTTTCCGATGCCGCCATGTCGACCGCCTGCTGGCCGTCGGTCGCCATGACGACCTCGTAACCATTGCGGGTGAGCCGCCGCGAAAGCATGTCGCGGTTCATTTCGTTGTCTTCGACCAGAAGTATCTTCACCGCCGCACCTTCATTTTTCCTCTGCGATCACGGGCGGTGCCGCATGGCCGCGCTCCGCCAGCGCCAGCAGCGCCGGGCCGAGCGATCTGATCGGCTGCCCGTTCTTGCTGAGCACGAGCAAGGTCTGCTCGGCCAGATAAATCCGCTCGGGTTCGGTCAATTCCTTCGCCGTCAGGACCACGATCGGAACGTGAACCAGGTCCGCACGATCGCGAACCTGTTCGAGAAATTCGAACCCGTCCATCTCCGGCATCATCAGGTCAAGCAGGATCAGCGCCGGCGGCGGGTTCTCGCCGAGCCACTGCAATGCGAGACGCCCGTTGACCGCTTCCGCGGAGGCCATGCCTGCCGTCTTGACGGTCGCCTTGACGAGATCGCGTACGTCGGGATCGTCGTCGATGATCAGCACCGGGGCGCGACCGGCGGCCGGCGCCAGCTTGTGAAGGAGCGCCAGCAGACGGTCGCGATCGACCGGCTTGGTCATGAACTCGGATGCCCCCAGCGAAAAGCCCAGATTCCGGTCGTCCAGCACGGTGAGCATGATGACCGGGATATGCGCAAGCTGCGGATCCGATTTCATGGTGCCAAGCACGGACCAGCCGTCCACACGCGGCATGTCGACGTCGAGCGTGACCACGTCAGGCGGCGTCCGTCGCATGATCTCGAGCGCCTCGGCACCGTCCCGGGCATGCATCAGCGAATAGCCTTCCCGCTCGAGCGTCGCGGACAGGACGTCGTGGACGACGATGTCGTCGTCGACCACGAGCACCCGGACCGACGATTTCGCGCGCGCCTCCTCGGCCGCCTTCGCATGGGGTCTGCCGACGGACGCCGCTGCTTCCGCCTCCTCGTCAGGCAGCCTGATGGAGAAGGCAGAGCCCTGTCCCGGCGCGCTGCGCACGTCGATCGTTCCGCCCATCATCGCGCAGAAATGCCTGGTTATGGTGAGGCCGAGGCCCGTTCCGCCAAAATTGCGCGTGGTGGACGAGTCGGCCTGGGTGAAGGCCTGGAACAGGCGGCTGACCTGCTCGTCCGTCATGCCGATACCGCTGTCGACGACGTCGAAGTTGACGGTCGACGCGCCGTGGCCGTACCGCCGGCGCGAAACGCGCAGGATGATCGTGCCGGCCCTGGTGAACTTGGCGGCATTGCCCAGCAGGTTGATCAGGCACTGCTTCAGCTTGGTGACGTCGGTACGGATGGAGCCGATGTCGTCCGGGCATTCGATGACGAGTACATTGGCGTTCTTCTCGATCAACGGCGCGACGAGCGTCTTCACCTCATCCAGCATGGAGCTGATCGGCGTCCGTTCGAGATAAAGCTCCATCTTGCCGGCCTCGATCTTGGACAGATCGAGGATGTCGTTGATCAGCCCCAGCAGATGCTTGCCGGCCGCCCGGATCTTCTCCAGATCCGCCAGTCCCGCTTCGTCGCTCCGGTCCCTTGCGTCCTCGGCCAGCAGCTCGCTGTAGCCGATGATGGCGTTGAGCGGAGTCCGCAGCTCGTGGCTCATATTGGCGAGAAATGCGGACTTCACCTTGCTGGCGGATTCTGCGTCGTCCTTCGCCTTGCGCAGCGCCAGCTCGGCGTTCTTGCGCTCGGTGATGTCCGTATAGATGGCGATGAACCCGCCCCCCTCGATGGGATCGCGGCGCACCTCCAGCACCATGCCGTCGGGACGGACCCGTTCGAAGGAATGTGACGTTTCAAGCAGCGCCAGCCGCTTTTTCAGCTCCTCCTCGATGTCCGCATCGCCGAATTCGCCGCGATCGCCGAGATAGCGGATGTAGTCGGAAAACGTCCGGTCGGTGCCGAGGAACTCGTCCGGCATATCGAGATAGAGGCGGAAACGCTCGTTCCAGGTGACCAGCTTGTGCTCCGCGTCGTACATCGCGACGCCCTGCGCCATGTTCTCCAGCGTCGCCCGCAGCAGCGAGTGTTCCTGTGAGGCGTCGAGCTGTCTCTTGACGGATTTTGTCACGGCATCGACACCAGGCAGCTGTCATCCGGTTTGCGATACATACATCATTCCTCGGCAAGGAAATACGTTTGCATCGGGCCCTTGCCCTTGACCTGCACCGTGCCGCGCGGCTCCAGCGGAAAGCGGCCATTGAGTGCGTGGCATGTTGCTGCGGAGAGGTGGATTCGCCCGGTGATCGAGTGAGACTCCATCCGGCTCGCGGTGTTCACCGTGTCGCCCCAGACATCATAGATGAACTTGTGCGCGCCGATGACGCCGGCCACGATCGGGCCGGAATGGATGCCGATACGCGCCTGCAGGTTGAGATTGGTGGCGTCGGCGACGTCCTTCACCGCCTTCATCATGCGCCGCGCCAAAGTGGTGATTCGCAACGCGTGGTCCGGCTGCGGCTCCGGCACACCGGCGGCAACCATGTAACAGTCGCCGATGGTCTTGATCTTCTCGACGCCTTCCTCGGAGGCGAGCCGGTCGAAGGTGACGAAGATCCGGCTGAGGAAATCGATCAGCCGGTCCGGCGGCAGATCCTGGCTGAGACTGGTGAACCCGACGAGGTCGCAAAAGAGAATTGTCGATTCCGCGATGCGGTCGGCGATCGCCGTCTCGCCGCCGCGCATGCGCTCAACAATGCTGTGCGGAAGAATATTGAGCAGCAGTGTCTCGGACCGGCGTTTTTCCTGTTCCAGCTCGGCGATGAACTGCTTCTCCCGGTCGCGCAGCCATTTGCGCTCCAGCGACGCATTGATGCGCGCGCTCAGCAACACCGGGTCAAACGGCTTGGTCAGGTAGTCTTCGGCGCCGGCCTCGATACAGCGAACGACGCTGTCCAGCTCGTCCAGCGCGGAAATCACGATGACGGGCACATGACCGGTTTGCGCCGCAGTCTTCAGCCG
>CAZUDR010000260.1:0-5325 GCA_964618715.1 uncultured Undibacter sp.
CTGCGTGTGGTGGTACCGGACATCGCCGGCTACGACGCCTTCTACAAGAAGCTGATCGCCACGGTGCCGCTGAAGAACGTGACTTCGCGCTTCGCCATGGAGCGGATCAAGTCGACGACCGCGCTACCGATCGGGGACGCGCGCTAGCACATCCGTCAGCTGCAGCTGTGGGTGGTCGAGCCGTCGTCGTAGGCGGGCGCCGAGATTCGCGGACTCATGTACATATGGTCCGACAAATTGAGTGTCCCGGTAATCGTGTAGCCGATCGCCGGCGTATAGGCGTAGGACGCTTCCGCGTAGATCAATTCGGTATCGGCGATCAGGAGCGCCGAGGGGACCGACGCCGAGCCGCTCAACGGAGTGGCGCCACCCGATGCCTTGCTCCACTTCACCGTTACGTTCTTGTCCGCATCGATGTTCAGGCAGGACACGCTCATCTTGAGATTGGCCGATGAATATGGGGCAACGATTGCGGTGGATGCGGAAATGATATCGTTCATCTCGGTGCTGCTGATGGTCGTGACCTGCGCCGCCAGATTGGCAAGAGCCGCCGAGGTCAGACTGACCTTGCGCTGGGCGGCAACGCCATCGGAGATTTCGACACAGCCGAGATAGAGCACGATCATCATCGGCGCGAGCATTGCGAATTCCACAGCCGAGACGCCGCGGGAGTCGCGGATCAGGCGAGCCGCGGCGAACGGCAACCGGAGACGGATCGCTTGCATCATCATGCGCGCGTTCATTTGTAGGGCTCGTTGCGGAATACGGATGTCGCCACCAGCAGCCGGTTGCCGCCGAGATTGGCCAGTTCGTTGCCAAGCAATGACACCCAGATCGGCCATTCGTAATAGAGCGAGACCACGACGATGTCGCCGGGGTCCCCGGCCTCGTAACCCATCGCCGCGGTATCAAGCTTGCCATCCTTGATTGGCGAAGCCGTCGAAATGCTGCTGAACGAGGTGTACTTCTTGACGTTGATGTGCAGCTTGTTCTGGCAGTCGAACATTCCCGCCACGCGGGCACATACAGCATTCTTGAAGGTCGTCTCGTCGTAGTTGGCCAGTTGCGCCTGCCCCGTCATGATGAGACGCGCCGAATCCGAGGTGGCCGACTCCAGTGTCTGCCCGGCAAAGAACACAAGTGCCGTCTCCAGGATGGCGAAGGTGAGTGCCAGAAAGGGCGTGGCGACCAGCGCGAACTCGACGGCGGCCGAGCCCTCCTCCTGCCGTACGAGCCGGCGCGCCACCCGCGCCGGCAGCAGCCGACGCACGCAGCAGGCAAGTCTGTTTCTTTCGGCCCTGAACATAGCGGTCTTCGTCCAGTCGTGGCGGAATACCGTTCTGACGTTCATATCAAGCGCGCCTTGTCGAATTCTTGCCAGCTTGCCGAGACACCGGGGTACGGCGTTCAGCAATCGCTAACCATGGGCGCGTGTGTGGATGCAGTGGCGCCGGGCTATTTTGAAGCCGAGCCGTCGGATGGCGCGGCACCCTGTGCCCCGCCAACGCGGGCGCCGATCTGCGCCAGGGTGTCGGTGAAGTATTTCGGCTCGTCGCCGAGCGTGAGGCGGCGCTCGCATTCCGGTGCGCAGCTGTAGGATTCCCGTTCGGTGCCCTTGTAGACCGTTACCAGATCGGCGGTGGCGGGCCCGAGAACGTGGACGGTCTTGTCCAGAACGATCTGGCCGCCACGATCGAAAGCAAGCAGGTTTGTCTCGCCGTAGCCCTTGCCGGTGATCACCAGGAGCCCGCCGCGCTGCAGTGTGGCGTCGGCGATAAGGGGATTGCCGATGACGATGGTGGCGACCTCGTCCGGCAACCGCAACACCTGCGCCTGGTCAATGGCGACGGTGACCGTATCGGCCCTCGCCGGTGCGGCACTGACGGCGACAGCGCACATACACACTGCAATCAAGGCAGCGATCAGCCTGCGGCGCCTGAACTCGGCCGGCATTGCACTCTCCAGTACGCTACGCACACAATACTTGTCGCCACGCGGACGACATCATCAAGGCGTGGCAAGTTGACTTCAAATTCGTGAATGAAACGCAAAGAATACGCGCTATATGGCGGCCCGCGGCCGGTGACGACGGCACATCCGCCGCACCTCCGGCTTTCGGGACGACGCACGGGTGCCCGGCACAGGACCGCCGGATTGTTGTTGATCTCTCTCGCGGGCCGGCAAACCGGTACAGACCCGCGCGCAGCAAGGACCGCGCACGTCGATGCGGAGGACCGGCAAGAAGAAGCCGGTGGCGGGTCTGGTCGTTTTATTAGTTGAATTCGGCCGACCGAAATATGTATTCACATGAATAGTTCAGCTATATCGTCTGGTATAGCCTGAATTATAATTTGTTAACCCTGATTTTCTACAGGGAAAGACTTATTAACCACCGTACATGTTCCTGGAAATACGTAACAATGCTGTTATCATATTAACCGGCCTGCAAGACCTGCCTCTTATGGTGCGCGTGTGGTCCGGGAGAGCCGGTGAGGCAAACCCCGCCTCTTGGGTCAGCTCAGACAGCCACGTGTGGATCAAGGAGCCAGAAATGAAGACGTTGTTTGCGCGTTTCCTGAAGGACGACTCGGGCGCCACCGCGATCGAGTACGGCCTCATCGCCGCGGGCATTTCGGTCGCGATCATCGCGGTCGTGAACGGCCTGGGCACCAAGCTGTTCAACACCTTTACCAGCGTCAGCAACCAGCTGAACTAATCAGCCAGTTTCGACACGGTACAAAGGCTCCGGTCACTGGCCGGAGCCTTTTCGTTTGTCCGCCGGCCTGCCGGAACGACCGCCAATGGCCCATTTACACAAGGTCAACCGGTCGCACGCTAACACAGCCGCAAGCCTGCCAGACGTACGGTGTCACGGCGGGTGATTCCCTATCGAGGACACGGACATGATCGTCGATACAATCAGGCTGCTGCTGTTTCCGGCCCTGATGGCGTTCGCTGCCTCGAGCGACCTGTTCACGATGACGATTTCCAACCGGGTGTCGCTGTTGCTGGCCGGCGGCTTTGTTGCCGTCACCCTGATTACCGGGATCAGCCTGGCAGCGGTCGGCATGCATCTGGCGGCAGCCGGTCTGGTGCTGACCGTCGCCTTCATCTTTTTCTGGCGCGGCTGGATTGGCGGCGGCGACGCCAAGCTCGCGGCCGCCACGGCACTGTGGCTGGGTTTCGACCATCTGCTCGATTATCTGCTGTATGCGGCACTGCTCGGTGGTGCCCTGACAGTATTGCTGCTGCTGTTCCGCCAGGTGCCACTCCCCGACTTTTTCGAGCGCCAGCGCTGGATCCGGCGGCTGCACGAGCCCGGCGGGGGCGTGCCTTACGGAATCGCACTGGCGGCTGCGGCACTGCTGATCTATCCGCAAACGTCCTGGATGCCGGCGGGCATCTGATCATCGTGCGAAACATCAGGTTGCGCGCACAAGATATCATTAACTCGATTTAGATACGCCTCCTTAACCATACCTTGACCTTTAGCTGGTGAAATCCGGTGCAAGCGGCCGTACCGGCTGCCATGTGGTTCAAGCGGCCAGTCCGGCCGCGGGGTAGAGAGTGAGCGTATGAAAGCCGCGCGTCTTGTCGTGTTGGTCGTCGCCGTCGGAGCTGGCGGCGTTGCCGCCTTGCTGGCGGGTCGATCGGATAACACCCCGCCCCAGAAAGCCGAGCCGGCCAAGGTCGACACCGTCGACGTGCTGGTGGCGAAGGCCGACATCAAAATGGGCCAGGGCATTTCCGCCGGCGAGGTCGGCTGGCAGGCCTGGCCCGCGAACGTCAACACCGGAAATTTCATCCGCAGACGCGATCATCCCGGCGCCATCGAGGGCCTGTCCGGCTGGGTGGCGCGCGCGCCGTTTGTCAGCGGGGAACCGATCCGCCACGCCAAACTGGTCGATGCCAAGGGATCCGGCTTCATGGCTGCGATCCTGCCGTCGGGCAAGCGCGCGGTATCAATCGGCGTCTCGCCGGAAACCGGCGCGAGCGGGTTCATCCTGCCCAACGACCACGTCGACATCGTCCTCACACGCCGCGACCGCCAGGCCGAGAAGGCGACAGGCAGCGAGGTTCACGTCAGCGAGACCATTCTGTCCGACGTTCGCGTTCTGGCGATCGACCAGACGGTCGAGGAGAAGAACGGGCAGAAGGTGGTGGTCGGCAAGACCGCTACCCTCGAACTGACGCCGCGTCAGGTCGAAACCGTCGAGTTGTCGCGGCAAATCGGCACCTTGTCGCTCGCGCTCCGCAGCATCACCGACGTCGGCAAGGGCCAGGTGAAGGCCGAGGCAGATTCCAACCAGGGCAAATCCGTCAACGTCGTCCGCTTTGGCGTTGGCACGGTAACCACACCGCGATGAGTGACCGAGGGGGCTTGAGGGACATGGCGACAAGAACAATTTGCGCCACCGCGCTGGCGACACTGATTATCGGTGCCGCCCTGGCACCTTTTGCCCCGCTGGCACCCGCGATCGCCGCCGATGCCGGCGCCGGCGTACCGGTCATTCGCGTGGTCGCCAGCGAGGCGACGTCGCGTTTCGTTCCGCTCGGCATCGGCAAATCGGTGGCCATCGAGCTTCCGGCCGATATCAAGGACGTGCTGGTCGCCGATCCGAAAATCGCCAACGCGGTGATCCGCTCCTCCCGCCGCGTCTACATGATCGGCGTCAAGATCGGGCAGACTAACATCTTCTTCTTCGACGCCCAGGGCAAACAGATCGCCGGCTTCGACATCGCGGTGACGCGCGACCTCAATGGCTTGCGCGCCGCGCTCAAGCAGACGCTACCGGATTCCGACATCCGCATCGAAGGCGTCAACGATGGCGTGATGCTCACCGGCACGGCAGCGAGCCCCCAAGATTCGCAGCAAGCTTTCGATCTCCTCCCGGAGAAATCCGGCCGCCAGTTCCCCCGCTCCGGAAAACTTCCTGTCTAAAAGGGCCTCGCCCTCCTTCAGGTCCTCCCGGATGGCCGTCAGGATCTGGCCTGGTTCGGTGGATCGGATCAGATCCTCGTTGTAAAGAGCGATGTCTCCGGCGACAACACGGCACATTCTCCTCATCTTCGCCTCCTGGGTGTCCCCTGTTTCTACGGAACGGTTTTCGAGTTCCTCGAGTTCCCGCCTCTGGAGAACCTGCTCGTCATCAAGGGCAGGCATCCTGGAGGGGACCACGGGTTCCCGATCCCCACCGTCCTTTTCGAGGAGGCGGGCGATTTTCGGAATTAGAAGATCGGGGAGGTGGTGCCGCTCGATATAGTCGTTCGCACCGTAAAGGGAAGTTGGCGCCCTTTTATACCTTGCCGCATGGTGCACCGAGG
>CAZUDR010000261.1:0-5307 GCA_964618715.1 uncultured Undibacter sp.
ACGCCGCCGCCGAACATGGCGGTGTCGGCGTAGAAGTCGTGCAGATAGTCCATGTGCGGCCGCTTCAGCGACGACAGGATTTGCGAGTAGTCCTCGTCCGACGTGCGCTGGCCGAGCACCTTGAGGCCGGGTCCGACGCGGCCGTCGTAATAGGGGATCATGCCGCCGAGATGGTGCGTGATGATCTTCAGCTTCGGATAGCGGTCGAGCAGTCCGGTGAACACCAGGCGCACCATGGCGACCGACGTCTCATACGGCCAGTGGAAGCACCACCACATCTCGTAGCGTGATTTCTTCTCGGCCGGGTAGTCGGGCATGGCCGCGGTGCCGACCGGATGCAGCCAGATCGGCAGGTCGAGTTCGGCCATGGTGGCGAAGATCGGCTCAAACGCGGGATCGTCGAGCGGCCGGCCGGCGACATTGGTGTAGATCAGCACTCCGCGGGCCCCGAGATCCTTGATCGCGCGCCGCGCCTCGGCCACCGAGCCTTCGACATCGGTCAGGCACAGCGCGGCGGCGAATGCGGGAAAACGCTCCGGATGCTTGCGGCACAGCTCGGCCATGGCGTCGTTGGCGATGCGCGCGAGTTGCAGGCCGACATCCGGCTTCGCGATGTCCTCGATCGCCGGGTTGGGCAGCGAGATGATCTGCCGGTAGTCGCCGAATTCGTCCATCTCCCTGAAGCGCGCATCGAGGTCAAACAGCTTGACGATGCCGCGCAGGCGCTTGCCGATGTTCTCGAGGTTGGGCGCGACCCGCGTCATCTCCTGGAAGAAACGGTCCGGATAGATGTGGCAATAGATGTCGATTTTGGTGCTCATGGCTTTGTCCCCGTTTCCGGTTCATCCGCGACGACCAGCCGCCGCTGCAGCGGCAGCGCCTGCCAGCCCAGCCGTTCCGCGATCACGCCCCACAGGCCCTGGGGAGCGAACAGCATGACCACGATGGCCACCATGCCCATCATCAGCAGGTAAAGGCTGCCGAGATCGGCCAGCGTCTGCCGCAGGAAGAAGAAGATCACCGTGCCGATGATGGGCCCTTCAATCCGGCCGATTC
This sequence comes from uncultured Undibacter sp., assembly GCA_964618715.1. GTDB lineage: Bacteria > Pseudomonadota > Alphaproteobacteria > Rhizobiales > Xanthobacteraceae > Pseudolabrys. The sequence continues at coordinate 1,057 of CAZUDR010000261.1, forward strand.
CGCCGATCACGGTGATGAAGATAACGAAGGCGGTCCAGTCATTGACGCTGAACGCGGTATCCGGCGAGATACGCAGCTTCATCAGGAAGATCAGTCCGCCGACCATGGCCGTGCCGAAGGCGGTGAGCACGTAGACGATGAGCTTGATGCGGGTGACGTCGATGCCGTTGCTCTGCGCCGCCTGCTCGTTGTCGCGGATCGCGGTCAGCGCGAGGCCATGGCGCGAGCGCAGCAGGACCACGATGGCGCCGAGCACGATCACCGCCAGCGCCAGCGCCAGCCAGTAGATCTCGAACTCGCGCCATTGCCGGCTGGGCGCCATGTTGATGATGATGTGCGCCGGCAGGCTGATGCCGGAGCCGCCGCCGAGCACGGCGATCTGCGATGCGATCAGCCGGAACACTTCCGCCACCACCCAGGTGCCGATGGCGAAATAGGCGCCGCGCAGGCGGAAGATCAGCGCCGCCACGGGGATCGAGACGAGGGCCGCCACCGGCCCGGCAATGAGGATGGCGGCGATCGGGTGCACCCCGCCGAACATGGCCAGCGCAAACAGCAGGTAGCCGCCGAGGCCGACATAGGCCTGCTGGCCGACCGAGACCAGCCCGGCATAGCCGGCGAGCAGGTTCCACAGGCTGGCCAGCGCGATGTAGGTGAAGATCTCGGCCAGCAGGTGCAGCGTGTGCCGGTCGCCCCACAGCGGCGTCATGGCCAGCACGATCAGCGCCACGCCGATCAGCACGACGCCGATGCGGCTCGAGGCGGTGGCGTGCTCGACCTGGGTCATCCCGACACCTTGGGAAACAGGCCCTCGGGCCGCACCGCCAGAATGACGAGGAAGACGATGTGTCCGGCCAGCAGCTGCCAGCCGGGGTCGATCTGCGCGCCGATCGCCTGCGAGACGCCGAGGATGATGCCGCCGGCGAGCGTGCCCCACATGCTGCCCAGCCCGCCGATGATCACCGCCTCGAAGCCGAAGATCAGCCGCGCCGGGCCGATGGCGGGATCGAAATTGGCGCGCACGGCGAGGAACACGCCGGCAATGGCGATCACCGCCAGCGACAGCGCCATGGCCATGGCGAAGACGTGGCGGGTGTCGAGGCCCATCAGCTGCGCCACCGGCTGGTCGTCGGACGTCGCGCGGAAGGCGCGGCCGAGCGCCGTCCGGTAGAACAGCAACTGCAGCCCCCAGATCACCGCCACCGCGACGACGAACTGGATCAGCGGCAGGATGCCGATCCACACGCCGGACATCAGCCTGAATGTCTCGATCTCGATGGCGCCGGCCTGCAGCTTGCGGCTGTCGGCGGTGAACAGTTCGAGCAGGCCGTTCTGGATGATGATGGACAGCCCGAAGGTGACCAGCAGCGGCGGCAGGATATCGGGACCGAGCGTGAAATTGAGCAGCCCGCGCTGCAGTCCGTAGCCGATCAGCATCATGACCGGCACGACGATGATGAGCGACGTCAGCGGACCGATACCCATGCTGTCCGTCACCAGCAGCGCGACATAGGCCGCCAGCACGATGAGGTCGCCGTGCGCGATGTTGACCAGCCGCATGACGCCGAAGATGAGCGCGAGGCCGGCGGCGAACATGGCGTAGAGCCCGCCGGTGAGCACGCCTTGCAGGATGACGTTGATCCATTCGATCATCGTGCCACGACCCCGGCCACTCCATCGTCATGTCCGGCCTTGTGCCGGGCATCCACGTCTTCCAGACCGTTTGGCAAGAAAGGCGTGGATGGCCGGGACAAGCCCCGCCATGACGACGCGTTGTGATGAGTGCGTATCATCACCCCTACACCCCGAAATACGCCGCGGAGATATCCTCGCGGGTCAGTTCGCCGGCCTTGCCCTGCAGGGCGATGCGGCCTTCCTGCAGGCAATAGACGCGGGCGGCGGCGTTGAGCGCCTGCACGATGTCCTGTTCGACGATGATGAGCGACTGGCCTTCGGCGACGATCGCCGGCAGCAGGGCGTAGATGTCGCGCACGATGATCGGCGCCAGCCCGAGGCTGATCTCGTCGCAGAGCAGGAGGCGCGGGTTCGACATCAGCGCCCGGGCGATGGCCGCCATCTGCTGCTGGCCGCCGGAGAGCGCGGGGGCGGGGAGGTTGCGTCGTTCGGCCAGCACCGGGAACAGCTGATAGACGCGCTCGAGCGTCCACGGCCCCGGCCGGCGCGCCTGGGCACCGATGAGCAGGTTTTCCTCAACCGACAGCGAGGGAAACAGCCGGCGCCCTTCCGGCACCAGGGCGATGCCGCGCTTGACGACTGCGAAGGCGGCTTGCGCGCCGATGTCCTCGCCGTCGAAGACGATGCGGCCGTGGTGCGGATGCATCAGCCCGGCAACCGACCGCAGCAGCGTGCTCTTGCCGGCACCATTGGCGCCGATCACCGCAACCACCTCGCCCGCATTGACGGTCAGCGAGACGCCGAACAGCGCCTGGAAGTCGCCGTAGAACGCGTCGATGGTTTCGACCGAGAGCAACGGGGAGTCAGGCATCCGCCTCGATCCCCATGTAGATTTCCGACACCTCGGGGCTCCTGATCACCGTGTGCGGATCGCCGGCGGCGATGAACCGGCCGCCGTGCAGCACCAGCAGGCGGTCGATGGTGGCCAGCAGCGCGTGCACCACGTGCTCGATCCAGATGATCGACACGCCGCCGGCGCGCACCTGCTTGATGAGCGCCACCAGCGCACCGCATTCGTGCTCGGTCAGGCCGCCGGCCACCTCGTCGAGCAGCAGCACGCGCGGGTTGGTTGCCAGCGCGCGCGCCAGCTCGAGCCGCTTGCGGTCGAGCAGGGTGAGGCCGCCGGCACGGCGGTTGGCCTTGTCGGCGAGCCCGCAGCGCGCGAGCAGGTCGGCGCAGCGGTCGTAGACGGTGGCCTCGCGCTCGCCGTTGCCAAAGGCGGCGGCCACCACCACGTTCTCGAACACGGTCATGCCGGAGAAGGGCTGCGGGATCTGGAACGAGCGCGCCAGCCCCTTGCGGCAGCGGCGGTCGGGCGCCAGCCGGGTGATGTCCTCGCCTTCGAACACCACGCGGCCGGCATCGGGTGCCACCGTGCCGGTGGCAATGCCGAACAGCGTGGTCTTGCCGGCGCCGTTGGGCCCGATGATGCCTAGCGCCTCGCCCTCCGCGAGGGCGAGGTCAACCCCGTCCGCCACCACCACGGCGCCGAAGCGTTTCGAGATGTTGTCGAGCGCGAGGATGGGGGGCATTCGTGCTCCGCGGTGTCATGCCCCGCAAAAGCGGGGCATCCAGTACACATCGATCAGACGGCGGTTACCGGATCGCCCGCTTGCGCGGGCGATGACAGCTTGCGATTGCGGCTCAGCTCAGCGGCTCCAGCTTGCCGCCGACCGGAATCTCCGGTGCCGTCTTGTTCTCGGTGATGACCAGATCGAACTTGCCGTCGCTCTGGCGCCTCCATTGTCCGGCCACCAGCGGCGTCTTGGTGACGTTCTTTACCGGCTTGCCCGTCCACTGCACCGGTCCGACGATCGACTGGTAGTTGGTCGTCACCATCGACTCGAGGATCGCGTCCGGATCGTTCGGGTTCTTGGCGCGCTTGAGGATATCGATCGCAACCTCGAACAGCGCGTGCTGGAAACCGATCGGTTGCGTCCACGGCCGGCTGGTCGCCTTGGTATAGGCGTCGGCAAGCGCGCGGCAGCTCTGCCCGGTCAGGCCCGACTTGAACGGATGGTTCGGCGACCACCAGATCTCGCTCGACAGCCCGTCACCGCGCGCGCCCAGCGATTCAACCACCGACGGGAACAGAAGCGCCTTGCCGACGGTGACGATCTTCGGCTTGAAGCCCTGTTGTGCCGCCTGCGACCAGAAGGTGGCGAAGTCCGGCGGGATCATCACACCGGTGACGATCTCCGCACCCGCAGCCTTGAACGCCGAAATCTGCGAGGTGAAGTCGTTGTTCAGCGGCTGGTAGCGGCCGGGATCGATCACCTTGTAGCCCGCCTTCTTGTAGGCCGGCGGCACGCCGCGCTCGGCGTCGCCCCAGGCATTGCCGTCCGCGTCGTTGGGGAAGAGCCCGCCGATCACCTTGTTGGTCTCCATTCCGTCCCACAGTGCGAGGAACGAGGCGATGATGTCCTCCAGGCCCCAGAAGAAAAGATAGGTCCATTTGAAACCCTTGGCCGGATCGCCCTTGCGGCCGAAGAAATAAGGCTGCCACGGGCAATTGGTGGTGAGGCACGGCACTTCGTTGACTTCGGCCTGATCGGA
>CAZUDR010000262.1:0-5306 GCA_964618715.1 uncultured Undibacter sp.
CGCGGAAGGCGGCGAGCACGCGCTCGCGCTGGCTCTGCGACTTGTTGCCGTGGATCGCCTCTGACGCGAAGCCCGCTTTCGCCAGTGCGCGCACCACCTTGTCGGCGCCGTGCTTGGTGCGTGTGAACACCAGCACGCGATCGACCGGCTCACTTTTGAGCAACTCGGCCAGCAGCGCCGGCTTGGAGGCCTTCTCTGTGAGGATCACGCGCTGCGCGATCCGCTCGACCGTGGTAGCCTGCGGCGTCACCGCCACACGCGCAGGGTTGCGCAGCATCTGGTCGGCAAGCCGGGTGATCTCCTGCGGCATGGTGGCCGAGAAGAACAGTGTATGCCGCTGTTTCGGCAGCATGGCGACGATCTTCCGGATGTCGTGGATGAAGCCCATGTCGAGCATGCGGTCGGCCTCATCCAGCACCAGCACTTCGACCTGATTCAGGCTGAGCGCGCGCTGATGAACGAGGTCGAGAAGCCGGCCCGGCGTGGCGACCAGCACCTCGGCGCCGCGCGACATGGCGCGGATCTGCCGGTTGATCGGTACGCCGCCGATTGCCAGTTCGATTGCAAGCGGCCGGATGTGCCGGCCATAGGTGCGGAAGCTGTCGGCGATCTGGCCGGACAGTTCGCGCGTCGGCGACAGCACCAGCACGCGACATGATTTGCGCTCGGGCCGCTGCCGCCTCGTGTGGAGATGATCGAGGATCGGCAGCGCAAAGGCTGCGGTCTTGCCGGTGCCGGTCTGCGCGATGCCGATCACATCGCGTGCCTCAAGGGCGATTGGAATTGTCTGGGCCTGGATCGGGGTGGGGGTTTCGTATTTTTCTTCAGCGAGTGCGCGAAGGATCGGCTCTGCGAGGCCGAAGTCGTGAAAAGAAGTCAAAGAGTCTCTTTCTTATAAAGCGAGACGGCCGGCCGCGGTTGCGGACAGCGGAATCGCGGGGTTTCTGGACATCCCGCGTTGCCAGGGTTGTCGTTCATCGGAGAAACGGACGAGGCGGGGCGAAAGTCGTTGGTCGTCGAGTTTCGTGCACGCGGCCCGCAGACCCGGGAGGGGTCAAGTCATCCGCTGCGACGCATATGGCAGGTCACGGCGGCGATTTCAAGGCGGGCAGGGCCTTCGTTTCCCCGCATGATGAACGAACTGCGTAGAAACCGCCTGCGGGCCAGATAGACAAGGCGGGCCGGATCGGGGATTGTCAGGCCCCCAGTCCCCGTTTCGTGCCGCCGGAGCCGCCGAAATGCCGTTCCCCCGGGCCTCCCAGGCTCTTTCCCGCTTCACCGTACTGGATCTCACCCGCGTGCGCTCGGGGCCGACCTGCGTGCGCGAACTGGCGGACTGGGGTGCCAACGTCATCAAGATCGAGACGCCGCCCCACCTTGAAAAGGGCGAGGGGCCGGGCGGGCCGCGCGACAACGCCGACTTTCAGAACCTGCACCGCAACAAGCGCAGCATGACGCTCGACCTGAAGTCGCCGGCCGGCATCGCCGCCTTCCGGCGCATGGTCGAGCAGGCCGACGTGGTGGTGGAGAATTTCCGGCCCGATGTGAAAGACCGTCTCGGCATCGATTACGAGAGCCTGAAAAAGATCAACAGGCGCATCATCCTCGCCAGCATCTCCGGCTTCGGCCAGGACGGCCCCTACCGTGACCGTCCCGGTTTCGACCAGATCGCGCAGGGCATGGGCGGCCTGATGTCGATCACGGGTCTGCCGGGTCAGGGGCCGGTGCGCGTCGGCATTCCGGTCGCCGATCTCTCCGCCGGCCTGTTTTGCGCCCTTGGCATCATGGTGGCGCTGCTCGAGCGCGAAACCTCCGGCGAGGGACAGTGGGTGACGACCTCGCTGCTGCAGGCGCAGATCTTCATGCTCGATTTCCAGGCCGCGCGCTGGCTGCAGATGCAGGAGGTGGCGAAACAGGCCGGCAACAACCATCCCACCAGCATTCCCACCGGCGTCTTCAGGACCTCGGACGGCCACATTAACATTGCCTCCACCGGACAGGTGATGTGGGAGCGGCTGTGCCACACGATCGGTGCGCCTGAACTGGTCGACCATCCCGACTACAAGACCGGGGCGCTGCGTTCGAAGAACCGCGATTCTCTTAACGCCGAGATCGACAAGCGTACCCGGTCAAGGTCATGCGCCGACTGGATCGATGCGTTCAACAAGGCTGGCGTGCCGTGCGGGCCGATCTATTCGATCGACAAGATGTTCGCCGACCCGCAGGTGCAGCATCTGGGCATCGCGCAGGACGGCAGGAGGCCGGACGGCGAGACCCAGACTTTCGTCGGCCAGCCGGTATCGTTGTCGCGCACGCCGAGCGTGATCGCCACCACGCCGCCGGCGCAAGGGGAGCATACCGACGAGGTGCTCAAGGAATTCGGCTTTGCTGCCGACGAGATCGAGGATCTGCACCGCGCCAGGGCGGTATGATCTCCATCCGTCACCCTGAGGCGACCCTCTAAGGGTGACGGGCAGGGAATTTGGGCCGATCATCCTTCGAGGCTCGCGCTGCGCGCTCGCACCTCAGGATGACGGCGATAGTCAAGGAAGGGACTTCGCAATGAACGTAGCCACCCAGACCGACAAGATGCTGTCCCGCAAGGAGGGCGGTGTTGGCTATCTGGTCTTCAACAATCCGGAGCGGCGCAACGCCGTCTCGCTGGAAATGTGGGAAGCCGCTTCCGGCTATCTGGAGGATTTCCGCAAGGACAAGAGCACCCGCGTCGTCGTGGTAACCGGCGCCGGCGGCAAGGCCTTCATTTCGGGTGCGGACATTTCCAAATTCGAGAAGGAACGCTCCACCCAGGAAGGGGTCGACCGCTACAACGCCGCTGTCGATCAGGCCAACAACGCGTTCTACAATTTTCCCAAGCCGACCATCGCCATGATCCGCGGCTACTGCATCGGCGGCGGGGTCGGCCTCGCGCTGTGTTGCGACATGCGCATTTGCACCGAGGAGTCGAAGTTCGCCGTTCCGGCGGCCAAGCTCGGGCTCGGCTACCGGTATGATGGCCTCAAGAAGCTGGTCGACCTGGTCGGGCCGTCATTTGCCAAGGAGATCTTCTTCACCGCGCGCCAGTTCACCGCCGCCGAGGCGCAGATCATGGGACTGGTCAATCGCGTCGTGCCGGACGGCGAGCTGGAATCCTATGTAAAGGATTATGCCGAGACGATCGCCGGCAACGCGCCGCTTACCGTCGATTCCGTCAAGTTCATTGTGGCGCAGGCCGTGCTCGACGAAAGCAAGCGCGACCTGAAGACATGCGACGAGATGGTGCAGGCCTGCTTTGCCAGCAAGGACTATACCGAGGGCCGCAAGGCGTTCATGGAAAAGCGCAAGCCGCAGTTCACCGGAAGCTGACAGGAATCCGGCGGCCCCGGCGCAGAAACCGGCGCGAGCGGTGTTGATAAGGATGGACGGCCGGGTAAACGGCCGCAGCGGTTGGGAGGAAAACGGGCGTGGCGTCGGTCGAATTGCGCGCCTTGACCAAGCGGTATGACGGTATCGCGGTGGTCGATGACGTGTCGCTCACCGTCGAGCACGGGCAGCTGGTCTGCCTGCTCGGACCCTCCGGCTGCGGCAAGACCACGACGCTGCGGCTGATCGCCGGCTTCGTCGAGCCGAGCGACGGCGAAATCCGTGTCGGCGACAGGCTCGTATCCTCGCCTGCCGGCTCGTTGCCGCCCGAGCGGCGCAACATGTCGATGATCTTCCAGAGCTACGCGCTCTGGCCGCACATGACGGTGGCGGAGAATATCGTCTACGGCCTCCGGCTTCGCAAGCTCGATCGCGCGAGTATCGCCGCCAGGCTCGAGTCCATCCTCTCCACCACCCGGCTTGCGCCGCTGGCCGAACGCTACCCGGGCGAACTGTCCGGTGGCCAGCAGCAGCGCGTCGCGCTCGCACGCGCGCTGATCGTGGAGCCGGAGACGCTGCTGCTCGACGAGCCGCTGTCCAATCTCGACGCGAACCTGCGCGAGGAAATGCGCTTCGAGGTGCGTCGCCTGCACGACGAGTATCGCTACACGACCGTGTACGTGACCCACGACCAGTCGGAAGCCATGACCACCGCCGACATGATCGCGGTGATGAACGCCGGCCGGATCGAGCAGGCCGGTACGCCGGAGGACATCTACGACCGCCCCCGTTCGGAATTCGTCGCGCGCTTTATCGGCTCGAGCAACGTCATCAAGGGCAGGGCGCGCGACGCGACGCACCTCGATTTTTCCGGCGTCACGCTGCGCTGCGTCGGGGCCGCGCTGCAGGCCGGCGCCGAAGGGGCGGTCTCGATCCGCCCGCACGACATCAGGATTTCCACCAGGCAGCCGGACGGGACCGAAAACGTCGTCCCGGCCACGGTGACGCGTCAGGTCTTTCTCGGAAGCAGCCGTGACTATATGGTTGAGACGAAGGACGGCGCGCAACTGCGCGTTGTCACCCCTGCAGGCGAAAGCATCGCGGAGGAGAGCAGCGTCTGGCTCGAGTTGCCGCCGGGCAGGTGCCGCGCACTGACCACATAAACATGCAGGAGCTTCACGTCGTTCAAGAAAATTCAAGTCACCATGGGAGGAAACGTCGATGCGTAGATCCAGGTTTTCACGCCGTGACTTGCTGATCGGAACGAGTGCACTGGGCGTCAGCGCAGCCTTCTCCACCCGCGTCGTCTCGGCGGCGCCGCCCGCGACCGCGATCACGCCGGAACTGGTCGCGGCCGCGAAAAAGGAAGGCCAGATTGCATGGTACACCTCGCTTGACCTGGCGGTGTCGGAGCGCGTCGCCAAGGCATTCGAGGAGAAATTCCCCGGCGTCGCGGTGCGGGTGGAGCGCACGGGCGCCGAGCGCCTGTTCCAGCGCATCGGGCAGGAAGTGACCGCCAATATCCACGCGGTTGACGTGGTGCAGTCTTCCGACGCCGCGCACTTCATCGTCTGGAAGAAGGGCGGCCTGCTCGAGCCGTTCCTGCCCGAGGACGTCGCCAAGTACTATCCTGAGGAATACAAGGACCCCGACGGCCTGTTTGCGAGCTTCCGGATCTTCCTGTGCCCGATGGGCTACAACACCGATCTGGTGAAAAAGGAGGAAGCGCCGAAGAGCTATGCCGATCTGCTCAAGCCCGAATGGAAAGGCAAGATCGTCAAGGCGCATCCGAGCTACAGCGGCACCATCCTGACCGCGACCTTCCAGATCTCGCGCGACATCGGCTGGGGCTTCTTCGAGAAGCTTGCCCAGCAGAACATCATGCAGGTGCAGTCGGCTTCCGATCCGCCGAAGAAGCTGGCGCTCGGCGAGCGTGCGGTCATGGC
>CAZUDR010000263.1:0-5297 GCA_964618715.1 uncultured Undibacter sp.
GGCGATCAGTCCGGTCAGCAAGCCGACGGTGTGAGTTTTGCGGAACATGGTGCCCTCGCGAATTTCCCCGTTACAGACATGTGTCGGGAAAATCGCCGGCGGGGTTCATTGGTTCCGGCTCAAAAGCGCGTAACGGACTGGAACCAGGCGCCTTTTGGCGCGTTTGGGGCGCCCCGGCGGAATCGGTCAATTCTTGTGCCGGTGCCAGCCGACCTCGGCTTCGGGCACGCAGTCGGTGGAGGCGAAGTAGGGCTTGATGTCGAGCAGGGGCGTGTTGCCGAGACAATCGAGCCCGATCACCCGCAGCCTGTTTCCGTCGATGCCGAGCAGTTTGACCACGCTCATTGCAATGGGATTGGGCCGGGCCGGCGAGCGTAGCGCGAAAGTGCCATGCCGGGTGCCGTAGTGGCCGGGCACCTGCAGCACCAGATTGCGCGGCGCGCGGTCCATCCAATAAAGCAGCACCAGGTGGGTGCAGGTCTCGACGTCTTTAAGCCCGTCGGCGAAGCGCGGATCCAGTTCGACCGTGCACACCGCGTTGGATTCCCGGGCGTTCTTCGGGCAGTCCTTGCGCTCCGTCCAGGGCGTGCGGATGCGGCCGATGAAATAGACCCCGGCATCGGGTGCTGCCGGCAGATCCACAGTCTGCTCGCCCTCGCGGATGCCAAACGTGTTGCAGGCCATGACGCCTTGCCTCCTTGGTCCCTTGTCGTCCGGTTCTCTACGTCATTCGGGAATGCGCGCGAAGCGGCGCAAACCGGCGCGTTGCGCGGGATACCACCGGCCCTCTGGCCAAGGGCCTTGCGAACCCCCTGTTAAACGTATAAAGATATCTTTATATGATGGGAGCCAGCCCCAATGGGGCCCCATGCAACATAATTAGAGAGGCCCGGTGCCCAAGGCCCCGATCATAAACCCGGACTATAGCGAGGAACGGCTCGGCTTCGAGGCCCTCAATGCGTCGCTGAAGGCGGCGGGCGAGGAGACGCGTCTGCGCGTGCTGGCGCTGCTGGCCGAGGCGGAACTGACCGTCTCCGATCTCACCGACATCCTGCGCCAGTCGCAACCGCGCATTTCCCGCCATTTGCGCCTGCTGGCCGAGGCCGGCCTTGTCGACCGGTATCGCGAGGGCACCTGGGCTTTCTTCCGGCTGGCCGAGCATGGCGGCGGGGCTGCGGTGGCGCGGGTACTGCTCGACCGGCTCGATCCCAACGATCCCACAATTACGCGCGACCGCGCCCGACTGGCTTCGGTCCGTGCGGGTCGCCGTACCGCTGCCCAGGCCTACTTCCGCGCGCACGCGGTCGAGTGGGACCGTATCCGCAAGCTCCACACCTCCGACGAGGCGGTGGAGGCGGCGATCCAGGCCGCGCTGTCCGATCGCCCGTTCAACTCGCTGCTTGATCTCGGCACCGGCACCGGGCGCATGCTCGAGCTGTTCGGCCCGCAGATCGAGCGCGGGCTCGGCATCGACCTTTCGCTCGACATGCTGCATCTGGCGCGCGACCGGCTGGAGCGCGCGGGCTTGCGCAATTGCAGCGTCCGCCAGGGCGACATCTACGACCTGCCGCTGCCCAACGATTCCTTCGACGTCGTCATCCTGCATCAGGTACTGCACTTCCTCGACGACGGCGGCCGCGCCATCCAGGAAGCCGCGCGCGTGCTCCGCCCGGGCGGGCGGCTCCTCGTCGTCGACTTTGCCCCGCATGAAGAGGAATTGCTGCGCGAGAAATACGCCCACCGCCGCCTCGGCTTCGCCCCGGAGACGGTGACCCAGTGGATCACGGCGAGCGGGCTCGAGCCGGTCATGCACGAGTCGCTGGCGCCGGAGCCGGGCTCCGAAGTGAAGATCGCGGTGTCGCTGTGGCTGGCGCGCGATGCACGCGTGCTGGTGGCCAGTCCGGCGTCGCGGGAGGTGGCGTGATGATCAATCCGCTCCGCCCGAGCCGTTTCATCCGCAGCGACCGGCTGTCGGTCTCCTTCGAGTTCTTTCCGCCCAAGGACGAGGGCATGGAAAAGATCCTCTGGGAGTCGATCGAACGGCTGGCGCCGCTCTCGCCCAACTTTGTCTCCGTCACCTATGGTGCCGGCGGCTCCACGCGCGAGCGTACCCACGCCACCGTCAAGCGCATTCTCAATGAGACGCCGCTGACGCCGGCCGCGCATCTGACCTGCGTGGCGGCGACGCGCGCGGAGGTCGACGACATCGTGCGCGGCTATCACGACGCCGGGGTGCGCCACATCGTGGCGCTGCGCGGCGATCCGGTCGGCGGCGCCGGCGACAAATACGCGCCGCACCCCGGCGGCTACGAAAACGGGGCCGATCTCACGGCCGGCATCAAGCGGATTGCTCCGGACTTCGAGGTCTCCGTGTCCGCCTACCCGGAACGACATCCCGACAGCCCGACAATCGAGGCCGATATCGACATGCTGAAGGCGAAGGTCGATGCCGGCGCCACGCGGGCGATTACCCAGTTCTTCTTCGAGAACGATCTGTTCTTCCGCTACATCGATCGCGTGCGTGCCCGCGGGATCGACATCCCGATCGTGCCCGGCATCCTGCCGGTGCAGAACTACAAGGCGATGTGCGGGTTCGCCGCGCGTTGTGGCGCCTCGGTGCCCGACTGGCTTGCCGAGCGCTTCCATGGCCTCGATCACGATCCGGCCACGCGCAAGCTGATCGCCGCCGCGGTGGCCGCCGAGCAGGTGATCGACCTGCTCGATCGCGGCGTCACCACCTTCCACTTCTACACGATGAATCGCGCGGACCTTGTCTACGCGATCTGCCACCTGCTGGGCCTCAGGCCGGCGGTGGATCAGGCAGCCTGATTGGAGTTTCCGTGACAGTACCCCCCGCAAGCGCCCGTACCCAGTTCATCGACGCGATGAAGCAGCGAATCCTCGTGCTCGATGGCGCCATGGGCACCATGATCCAGGCGCTCAAACTCGACGAGGAGGGATTCCGTGGCGCCCGTTTCGACGCCTGGAACCGGGAGGTGCGCGGCAACAACGACCTGCTCAATCTGAGCCGGCCGGACGCCGTGCGCGATATCCATCTGGCCTATTTCCGCGCCGGTGCCGATATCGTCTCCACCAACACCTTTTCGTCGACCACCATCGCGCAGGCCGACTACGCGATGGAGGGCATCGTCTACGAGCTCAACCAGGCCGGCGCCAAGCTGGCGCGCGAGGCCGCGCAACTGGCCGAGAAGGAGGATGGCCGGCGCCGCTTTGTGGCCGGCGCGCTGGGCCCGACCAACCGCACGGCGTCGATCTCGCCGGACGTGAGCAATCCCGGCTTCCGCGCCATCACCTTCGACCAGCTGCGCGAGGCCTACGCCCTGCAGGCGCGCGGCCTGATCGACGGTGGCGCCGATCTGCTGCTGATCGAGACCATTTTCGACACGCTCAACGCCAAGGCAGCGATCTACGCCATAGCTGAACTGTGCGACGAGCGCGGCATCGACATGCCGATCATGATCTCCGGCACCATCACTGACCGGTCCGGCCGCCTGTTGTCCGGGCAGACGCCGGAGGCATTCTGGAATTCGGTCCGGCACGCCACGCCGGTCACCGTCGGCCTTAACTGCGCGCTCGGTGCCACCGAGATGCGCGCGCACGTGGCCGAACTGTCGCGCATCGCCGATACCTGGGTTTGTGCCTATCCCAATGCCGGCCTGCCCAACGAGTTCGGTTATTACGACGAGAGTCCGGAGTACATGGCCGAGCTGCTCGGCGAATTCGCCGATGCCGGCCTGGTCAACGTGGTCGGTGGCTGCTGTGGCACCACGCCGGAGCACATCCACGCCATCGCGAAGGCGGTGGAGGGCAAGGCGCCGCGCGCCATTCCTGAAATCCCGCGGCAGTTGCGGCTGTCCGGCCTCGAGCATTTCTCGCTGACGCCGGAGATTCCATTCGTCAACGTGGGCGAGCGCACCAACGTCACCGGCTCGGCCAAATTCCGCAAGCTGATCACGGCCGGCGACTATGCCGCCGCGCTCGAGGTCGCGCGCGCGCAGGTGGAAAACGGCGCGCAGGTGATCGACGTCAATATGGACGAGGGCCTGCTCGACTCGGAAGAGGCGATGAAGACCTTCCTCAACCTGATCGCCGCCGAGCCGGACATAGCGCGCGTGCCGGTCATGGTCGACTCATCGAAATTCTCGGTGATCGAGGCCGGCCTCAAATGCCTGCAAGGCAAGCCGGTGGTGAATTCGATTTCGCTCAAGGAAGGCGAGGAGGCTTTCATCGAGCACGCCCGGATCGTGCGCCGCCACGGTGCCGCGGTGGTGGTGATGGCCTTCGACGAGAAGGGCCAGGCCGATACGCAGGAACGCAAGACCGAAATCTGCCAGCGCGCCTATGACGTTCTGGTCAACAAGGTCGGCTTCCCGCCGGAAGACATCATCTTCGACCCCAACATCTTTGCGGTCGCCACCGGCATGGAGGAGCACGACAATTACGGTGTCGATTTCATCGAGGCGGCGCGCTGGATCCGGCAGAACCTGCCGCACGCGCACATTTCAGGTGGCGTATCGAACCTGTCATTCTCCTTCCGCGGCAATGAACCGGTGCGCGAGGCCATGCACTCGGTGTTCCTCTATCACGCCATCAATGCGGGGATGGACATGGGCATCGTCAATGCCGGCCAGATGGCGGTCTATGACGACCTTGATCCGGAACTGCGCGAGGCCTGCGAGGACGTGGTGCTCAACCGCCGTCCGGACGCCGCCGAGCGGCTGCTCGACCTCGCCAGGAAATTCCAGGGCAAGGGTCACGAGGCCAAGGCCGCTGACCTGAGCTGGCGCGAGGAGCCGGTGGAGAAGCGGCTGGCGCATGCGCTGGTGCACGGCATCACCGAATTCGTGGAGGCCGACGTCGAGGAGGCGCGCCAGAAGGCCGAGCGGCCGTTGCACGTGATTGAAGGCCCGCTGATGGACGGTATGAACATCGTCGGCGACCTGTTCGGTTCCGGCAAGATGTTCCTGCCGCAGGTGGTCAAGTCGGCGCGGGTGATGAAGCAGGCGGTTGCCTACCTCTTGCCCTACATGGAGGAGGACAAGCGCGTCCACGGCATCGGCGACATGCCGGCGGCCCGCAACACCTCGTCGGGCGTGTCCAGGACGGCGGCCGGCTTGAACGTGCGGCGGGGATAGTTGGCCATCACGCGTCCCATGATCGTGGCGGCCGCCTTGCCGGAGCAGGTTGCCGACAATACAACGCGAGGCGAAGCGCAACCGGCTGCCTTGTTAGACGTCGCCCGGCAACAATTCCGTCGCGGCAACTACCAGCAGGCT
>CAZUDR010000264.1:0-1288 GCA_964618715.1 uncultured Undibacter sp.
AGCGCCGCCATGGAATGGTTCGGGCGCGATGAAAGGCCGCGGTAGAGTTCGTCCAGCGACTCGCCCGACCAGAATGTCTGCTCGAAGCGGTCCATCGACCGCCGCGTGCGCGCGTAAAGCACCGTCTTGTCGATGGCAATCGCCCACACCCAGACCGAGGCGATCAGCAGCCCGATCATCACCGTCTTGACGATCCAGTGGGCGTGCCAGAACAGCGTCAGCAGCGAGAGATCGGACGATGTAAGCGGGAGCACCGACTGGGCAACGTCGGGATTCATAAGCACGTCCTTTCCGCTGTCCGGCCCTCACTCGGCCAAACCGGCGCGGCGCGCGTGTTCTCGACCAATGGGCGCACCGCGGCGAAGCCGCGAGCGGCGTCCGCCGAAAAACCGCTTGCTTCGCGTAACCCCAATAATCCCGCCGCCGGCGGGCAAGGAAATCAACGCGAAACTTGGCCGAACTTGGGCGTCCGAACGGTGCCGGACGGTGTTTGGCGGCCTTAAACAGCGCTGATTGTGGTTAAGGAGTGGTTACCGGCGCCGCCGGCTGAAGGGCAGACCGCCGGCATGCAATCGGCCGCCCGCCGGGAGGGCGGACGGCCGCGTCACAGGGCAGATTCTTGCAATCAGTTCTGCGGCGGCGACGCCTCCGGCTCGGGACGATTGCGGCGCTCGGCCATGAACTGGTCGAACTCCGCCTTGTCCTTGGCCATGCGCAGGCGCTCGAGGAAGTCGCGGAACTCGCGCTGCTCCTCCTCCAGCCGCTTGAGCGTGTCGGCGCGATACTCGTCGAATGCCCGGTTGCCGCTCGGCGGACCGTAGGAGTAGGTCGCCTCGCCGTTCATACGGGCGCGCATCCAGTCCATCCTGCGCTGCATGCGTTCCATCTTGTGCTGCCAGCGTTCCGCGCCGTGGCCGGCGTGATATCCGCATCCCATGCGTCCGCTCCATATGGTGTAGGCGAGGATCGCCAGGCCCAGCGGCCAGAAGACCATGAACCCGAGCACGATCAGTGCGAGCCACGCGGGCTTTCCGTATTCGTCAAGCTTGGCGGTGATAGGCATCATCGATCTCGCGTGAATGTAAATAACATTTACATTTCTAAGGGCCCACCGGGCGGATGTCAAGACCCTTTACATCCAGATAGGACGACCGACCCCCGATTATCAGGTGCGGCCAGCTGTCGCGCCGTCGGTCAGACCAAGGCCGCGCAAGTAGATGAGAAAGGCGGCTTCCAGCAGATCCTCCGGCGGCATCGGCAGGCTGCGCCGCGCGGGATCGCCGCGGCC
>CAZUDR010000264.1:1298-5296 GCA_964618715.1 uncultured Undibacter sp.
ATGCCGTGCGTCATCGACCAGATGTGCAGGCCGACCATGAGCGCCGGCGGCCGTCCGCTGGCCGGCATCAGCGCAACCAGCTTCTCGGCGGCACCGCGCAGCACACCGAAGGCGCGGTCGCCTGCCTCGCGCAAATCCGGATCGGCGTCGACCGGCACGCCGGCCTCGAACATGGCCGAATAGTAGGCCGGCTCGCGCCTGGCGAAATCGAGATAGGCCTTGCCCAGCCGGTCGAAGGCACCGAGCACGTCGGGGCGACCGTCATCCCATGCCGCGGTGAGCGCGGCCGTGAAGGCGTCGAAGCCACGCCGCGCGACGTCTGCGATGAGCGCGTCGCGATCGCGGTAGTGACGGTAGGGTGCGGCCGGGCTGACGCCGGCCCAGCGCGCGGCATCGGCGAAGGTGAAACCGGCCGGTCCCTTCTCCGCAATAAGCTCGAGCGCGGCGCGCACCAGATCCTCTTTCAGGTTGCCGTGGTGATAGCCGCGCGGGCCCCGGCCCCGCCTGCCCCAGTTCATCTGTCAGACCTCATGTGAAGGGTCTTTACATGAGTCAGGGGCCGGCGTCGAGAAACCGGACGCCGCCGGGCTTCACGGCCGGCGCGGCGCCACGGCGAGCGGAAGGCGATCGAACAATGTCGGACCGTCCGGTTGCGCGCCCTCAATCGACAGCAGGCGCAGCTTGGTGACCGCACCGCCCGCGGCCGAGAAGCCGCCGGCCTTGCCGTTGGCGGCGAGCACACGGTGGCAGGGCATGATGATCGGTGTCGGGTTCTCGCCCATGGCCTGTCCGACCGCGCGCGCCAGCATCCTGTCACCGAGCCGCTCCGCGATCTCGCCGTAGGTCATCGTTCGCCCCGGCGGAATCCCGCGCGTAACGGCATAGACACGCCGGTTGAACTCGGAGATACCATCATCGTCGATCACGATCCCGGCGAGATCGCGCCGTTCGCCACGCAGCAACGCGACAATACCGTCGACTGCCTGCCGCGCTTGCGGGGACAGCGGAGCTTCCTGCGCCCCGGCAAAACGGCGCAACAGCCGCATCCGCGTCGCCGCCGCGTCAACGTCAGGAAGCTGCACGCCGGCAACACCGCGGCCGCTCCACACGATGCCGCAGACCCCGATGGCGGTGTCAAACAGGGCGAAGTTCCGGCCGGTCATGATGGCGGCAGACTAGCACGCACCGTCAGCCGCTGCCGCCCGATTCCTGATCTGCCTTCATGGCAATCCGTAACGGTTTGGGGATCGGCCTCGCCCTGCCGCCGGCGACGAAGGCGACCTGGACGTCCGCCTGCACCAGCAGTTCGGCCCCGCGCGTCACCTGCTGCAACAGCATGACCGAGGCGCCCTTCACCTCTTTCGGCGCGGTCACGACGGTAAGCACGTCGTCCATATAGGCCGGCTTCCGGAAATCGATCGCCATGTGGCGGACGACGAATGCAAAGCCCGGCGCCTCCTGCTCAGCCTGCGCGAACAGCGCGCGGTGATCGGCACCGATCAGCCGCAGATAGTTGGTGCGTCCGCGCTCCATGAAGCGCAGATAGCTGGCGTGATAGACGATGCCGGAAAAATCCGTGTCCTCATAATAGACGCGCACCTGCTGGACATGGCGGCCGCCACTGATGACGCCATCGAGCGAAGACTGGGAAATCATCATCACAATTCTCGCAACTCTCTACCGGCCGTGTACGGCTTGAGTTAGTGTAGCGCAAGATCAGCCCTGCAGCCTTGGTGTTCGATGCAATACTCCTGGACCTGCAGCTGTTGCGGCAAACAGCACAGCGAACTTCCGCTGGACTTCGGCCTGATTGCGCCTGATCCGTGGCTTGACCTGACCGAGGCGGAACGCGCAGCCCGCGGAAATCTCGACAGCGACATTTGCAGGATCGACTCGGACAATTTTGTCAAAGGGTGCCTGGAAATTCCCATCATCGGCCATGACAACATGTTCGCCTATGGCGTCTGGGTTTCGGTTTCAGACAAAAGCCTGGAGACAATACTGGACCTGTGGAACGCCGAGATCAGGGATGGCCAGCCTCCCATGTTCGCGTGGCTGTGCAACAATATCCAGGGATATCCGCGGACGTTCGGCCTCAAGACCAACCTGCATCTGCGCAATGACGGACAACGGCCATTCATCAGGCTCGAGCCCACCGATCATCCGCTCGCGCGCGAGCAGCGTGACGGCATTACGTTGAACCGCGTGGAAGAAATCGTTTCAGCGATCCTGCCGCATCACTGACGGGGCCTGATCTTCCTTCCCGATCCAACACCCGGCACGTGAGCAGTCTTTACCGCGGAAATGCGGCCGCCAAACCCCTCGCGCCTGCCCGCTTTTCCTCGCGATCCATCTTGGCATCGGTCGCCGCCAGCAGCCTGGCAACCGTGTTGTTGCGCGACGCCACCGAATTGAGCTCATAGCCGCGGCGCTGGAAAAAATTCGACGTCGGCACGTCGTCGCGCATGTGGTCGGGCATCGACACCATGTCGAAGCCGTTGCCATCGCCGGTGAGATTCATCATCTCGAGCTCGGCCGCTGTCAGCGGGCGCGGATAGCCCTTTGCGCGCGCAAACAGAACGGAATCAAGCAGCTTCTGGGTCTGCAACAGCGGTCCGATATCGATGTCGAGATTGAGCGCATGAATGCCGAGGCCTTCGGGCTCCCTGCCCAGTTGCACGTGCGCGCTCCAGCGATAGGGCACGCTTCTGGCGGCGGCGGTCATGCGCCTGAGCGCCGCAATCCTGGCTTCAAGCGCCTCCTTCGCGGCGCCTTTGCGGCGCGGCAGTTCGGCTTCCAGCCGTTTGATCCAGGCAGCCCCCTTGCGGGACAGGATGTCGATGGTGTTGGCGGTCAGGAGCTGGTTGTAACCGAGCGCGGTGCTGATCGCGCGCCTGTTTTTCGAGTATTCCAGTCCTGCCTGCACGTCGTACTCGCCATTGCCGCCCGATTCGAATCCGTAGACGCGCACGGCCTGGTCCCTTGTCAGGCCGGCGGCAGAGGCGATGCGCGCATAGGTACGCTTGTATTCGATTTCGCTGCGCGGCCGCTGGGGCACGAAGTCGAACTGCTCCTTGGCGGCGGCAAGAAAATCGGCGACCACGGGGACCGGCGGACGCTCGGGCTCTTCCTCTGACGGCGCTGCCGGATCGACCGGCCGGCGCGGCCCGCTGTAGACCGGCGGATGGGTCAGCACATAATCATCGAGCGCGATCGGCTCTTTGTTGCGGCGCTTGGCAAAGCGCTTGCGGCGCTTCTCCGAAACCGATTCCCAGTAGGGTGTCGCCACCGCCTCGAACGCGGCTCGGGCGGCTTCGTATTCCTCGAGCTTCTTCTTGTATTGTGCGATCGCCGCCGCAGATGGCTGGGCGGAGGCATCGGAACGGTACGGGCTTTCAACCCCGGCCCACGGCAGCAACGTGAGCGCACACACGAGGCCCGCAAAGAGCGTCCGGTACCGGCGCAGCGACATGTACCCTCCCTGCCGCAAGTACCCTTCCGGCCGCAAGCCTATTCGTCCTCCTGCCCGAACAAACCGAACTGGCCGGGATCGCGCGTGGGTTCCGGCAGGCCGAGGTGCCGGAAGCCGGGCGCTGTCAGCAGCCGTCCGCGCGGGGTGCGCTGAACGAATCCCTGCTGGATGAGGAACGGCTCGATGATGTCCTCGATGGCGTCGCGCGGCTCGCTCAGCGCGGCAGCCAGCGTGTCAACGCCGACCGGCCCGCCGCCGTAGTTTTCCGCGATGGTCTTCAGATAACGCCGGTCCATCGCATCAAGCCCGGCGGCGTCGACCTCCAGCGCTGACAAGGCACGGTCGGCCATTTTTCGGTCGATCTTTCCGGCGCCCTCGACGTGGGCGAAATCGCGCACGCGCCGCAACAGCCTGCCGGCGATGCGCGGCGTGCCGCGGGCGCGGCGCGCGATCTCGTTGGCGCCGTCCGCGGTCATCCCGATCCGCAGCACGCGCGCGCCGCGATTGACGATATCCTCAAGCTCGG
>CAZUDR010000265.1:0-4834 GCA_964618715.1 uncultured Undibacter sp.
ATGCGGGATGTATTTGCGGCCTTCCGGCTCCAGACCGATGCGCTGCATCATCCGCTCCTGCTCGGCCTGCGCCTCGATGAGCGGCTGCGACGGCGATACCGTGGCGACCATCGCGCGCGGCTTGCGGCCGCCGAACGAGCTCACACCCTCGAACCGCAGTTCAAACGCCCCGCGCCTGATCCGGCCGAGCATGGACACGACCTCATGCGCGATCATGTCGTCGACATCGCCGATAAAGCGCAGCGTCAGATGATAGTTTTCAGGATCGATCCAGCGCGCGCCCGGAAGACCTCCGCGCAGGCTCGCCAGCGCCTGTCCGACTTCAGGCGGGATTTCGACACCGGTGAAGAGGCGCGGCATTGGATCACACTCTTTTTGTTCTGTTGCGCAACACCCTGTCCGGAAACAGGGGCACACTCTTCGAAATCAGGCGTCTCAGGATCCGCGCATCTTGCGCGCACGGCTGATCAGTCTTTCGACACTCGGCATGATGTGCTTCACAATCACGTCGACGCCGGCTGCGTTGGGGTGCAGGCCATCGCCCTGATTGAATTCGGAATCAGTGGCCACGCCCGCGAGGAAGAACGGATAAAAGACGACCTGATGAGTCGAGGCAAGCGCCGGGTAGATCGCATCGAAATCACGCACATAGTCCGATCCCATGTTGCGCGGCGCCTTCATGCCGGCGAGCAGGACAGGAATGTGACGCGCCGCCAGCCGGCTGAGGATCTGGTCAAGCGCCGACTTCGTGACCTTCGGGTCGACGCCGCGCAGGGCGTCGTTGGCACCAAGCTCGACGATCACCGCGTCGGTGCCCTGCGGCACCGACCAGTCGAGCCGTTCCAGCCCGCCGCTGGCCGTGTCGCCGGACACGCCGGCATTGGCGACGGTGACGTCCGCATAGCCCCTGGCCTTGAGCGCCGCCTGCAGACGGGCCGGAAACGCGATATCGGCGCCGAGGCCGTAGCCGGCCGTGAGCGAGTCCCCGAGTGCGACAATGGTCAGCGGGCGATCCGCCGCCTGACCCAGTGACGCCAGGATGGCAATGCAAATCAACGTGACAAGGGCGAGCCCCGTCCGAGGCTGGACCGGAACCGCCATTGTCCCATATGAGCGGGGTCGTGAAAGCCGAGGTGCCATTGCAGGACGTCTCCCAGGCCGGCCCGGCCGTCGCGCTGGCCGGCGTTAATCTGTCACTCGGGCACGGTGCGGCCCGCGTTCATATCCTCAAGGATATCAGCCTGCATATAGGCAGCGGCGAGGCATTCGGCCTGCTCGGGCCGTCCGGCTCGGGCAAATCGACGCTGCTGATGGTGATGGCCGGTCTGGAGCGCGCCGATACCGGCACGGTGACCGTGGCCGGCGAGAGCCTGGGCACGCTCGACGAGGACGCGCTGGCGCGCTTTCGCGGCCGCCATGTCGGCATCGTCTTCCAGTCCTTTCACCTCATCCCGACCATGACGGCGCTGGAAAACGTCGCCGTCCCGCTCGAACTGGCCGGTATCGAAAACGCGCAGGATCGCGCCCGGGACGAACTTGCCACGGTCGGACTGCGTGAGCGGCTTGACCACTATCCGGCCGAACTGTCGGGCGGCGAGCAGCAGCGTGTCGCGATCGCACGCGCCCTTGCACCGAGCCCGTCGATCGTGGTGGCCGACGAGCCAACCGGCAATCTCGACGAGGAGACCGGCAGGCAGATCATCGACGTGCTGTTCGACGGCCATGCCAAGCATGGCACCACGCTCGTGCTGGTGACGCACGATGTTGCGCTCGCCGCACGGTGTGCGCGCGTGGCGCGGCTGCGCTCCGGCCGCATCGACAGCGTGGGCGCACCATGAGCGTGTCCGCCGTGACGGCGACATCCGCCAACGACCGCTGGCTGCCAGTGCGCTTTGCATTGCGCGAGATGCGCGGCGGCCTGCGCGGGTTCTACGTGTTCATCGCCTGCATTGCGCTCGGCGTCATGGCGATTTCCGGCGTCGGCTCGCTGGCCACCAGCCTCGCCAACGGACTGTCGCGGCAGGGCCAGGTCATCCTTGGCGGCGACCTGTCCTTCCGGCTCGTGCAACGCGAAGCCAACCCCGAGGAGCTTGCCTTCCTGCAGCGCCGCGGCGCCGTTTCGAAGGTCGCGACATTGCGCGCGATGGCGCGGACCGGCGGCGAAACGGCGCTGGTCGAACTGAAAGCGGTTGACGACGCCTATCCGCTGTTCGGCGAAATCGTGCTCGACCCGCCGATGTCGACTACCGACGCACTCGCGCAGCGTGACGGCAGCTACGGTGCGCTTGTCGATGCCACGCTGCTGGCGCGCCTCGGCATCGAACCGGGTACCGAGATCACTCTTGGCAAGGCCAGGATTCAGGTGCGCGCTGCGCTGACCAACGAGCCCGACAAGCTCGCCGATGGCATCGGCTTCGGCCCGCGGCTGCTGGTCAGCGAGGCCGCGCTGCGGGCAACCGGGCTGGTGCAGCCGGGCAGCCTCGTGCGCTGGCGCTACCGGCTGCGACTGCCCGCCGGCAACGACAGCAATGCGGCCGTGCAGGCGGTGGAAGACCAGGCGCGCGCGCAGATGCCGGAGGCCGGCTGGATCGTGCGCACACGCGCCAGGGCCTCGCCGCGGCTTGAGCGCAACGTCGAGCGCTTCACCCAGTTCCTCACCATCGTCGGGCTGACCGCGCTGCTGGTCGGCGGCGTCGGCGTCGGCAACGCGGTGAAAAGCCATCTCGACCGGCGACGTGACGTGATCGCCACCATGAAGGCGCTCGGCGCCAGCGGCGCGCGCGTCTTCGCGGTCTACCTCACCCAGGTTCTGCTGCTGGCCAGCATCGGCGGCATCATCGGCGTCGCGCTCGGCGCCGCGTTGCCCTTTGCCGTCGCCTCGACCCTCGGCGCGATCATTCCATTGCCGATCGAGCCTGCCCTGCAGCCGGGCGCCCTGGCGCTGGCGCTGCTCTACGGCCTGCTGACCGCACTCGCCTTCACACTCTGGCCGCTCGGCCGTGCCCACGACGTACCGGTCGGCGCATTGTTTCGCGACAGCGTGGCGCCGCTGCCGCGGCTGCCACGCCTGCCATATATTGCGGCTACCGCCTTCGCCGTGACCGTGCTGGCGGCGCTCGCCGTGCTGCTCGCCTACGACAGACGCGTGGCGGTGATCTATGTCGCCACCGCCGCCGGCGTGTTCGTGCTGCTGCGGCTGGTCGCCGCCGCGCTGATGTGGCTCGCCGCCCGCGCGCCGCGTGCCCGTTCGACGGCCCTGCGCATGGCGGTCGCCAACATTCACCGGCCCTCCGCGCTGACACCGACGGTCGTGCTGTCGCTGGGGCTCGGCATCGCGCTGCTCGTCACCGTGATCGAGATCGACAGCAACCTGCGCCGGCAGTTTTCCGCCGAACTGCCGGCCAAGGCACCCTCGTTCTATTTCCTCGACATTCCGTCTGCCGACGCGGAACGCTTCGACGCCTTCCTGCGCAAGCAGGCGCCATCGGCCAGGCTGGAAGAAGTCCCCATGCTGCGCGGGCGCATTGTCTCGGCACGCGGTGTCCCGGCGGAAGAGCTCAAGCCGACGGATGACGCCGCCTGGGCGCTGCGCAGCGACCGCGGCATCACCTATGCCGACGAGGTGCCGGAAGGCTCGCGTCTCATCGCCGGCGAATGGTGGAAGCCGGACTATGACGGCCCGCCGCTGGTGTCGTTCGAGAAGAAGATCGCCGACGGGCTTGACCTCAAGCTCGGCGAGCCGGTGACGGTCAACGTCCTCGGCCGCAATATCACTGCCCGCATCGCCAGCATCCGCGAGGTCGACTGGGAAAGCCTGAGCATCAATTTCGTCATGGTGTTCTCGCCCAATTCCTTCCGTGGCGCACCGCACACGCGGCTGGCAACGCTGACCTATGACAACGGCAGCACGGCGGCGCAGGAAGGCGAGGTGATCCGCGCGGTCGCCGAGGGTTTTCCAACGGTGACGACGGTACGCGTGAAGGAAGCGCTGGAGACCATCGGCAACATCGTCGGCAATCTGCTGCTGGCGATCCGCGGCGCCAGCGCCATCACATTGCTGGCGGCGGCACTGGTGCTGGGCGGCGCGCTCGCGGCCGGCCACCGCCACCGGGTTTACGACGCGGTGATCCTGAAAACGCTCGGCGCCACACGATCGCGGCTGATCGGCGCCTATTCAATCGAATATCTGCTGCTCGGTTCGGCGACCGCCGTGTTCGGTGTGCTGAGCGGCTCGATTGCCGGCTGGCTGATCGTCACCAAGGTCATGCACCTCGGTTTTGTCTGGGAGCCGTGGCCGGCACTGGCGACGGCGGTGGTTGCGGTGCTGGTGACCGTCATTCTGGGGCTCGCCGGCACCTTCAGCGCGCTCGGCCAGAAGCCTGCCCCGGTGCTGCGAAACCTTTAGATAACCATGCGATTCTGTGACATTCCGCCGCGTCGCGCCGGTTTTCCAGGCGGTTTTCAGGCTTTGCGCTATAATCCCGGCCACCGGATCGTTAACGATCCGCAATGATGCAGGATCATCGTCGGGCCATATCTGGCGCCAACACTCCGCACAGATTAAATATGGGACACAACAGCGCCGGCTGGTGCCGGCGTGCATGAACCGGCGAGGAGCCGGATCAACAGAGGGAACTTCGATGTCGGACTTCGACCGTAATATTGCAGCCCGCGGCTATGCCGACCGGGCGGCCGCGATCGATGCAGGCCTGCGCGCCTACATGATCCGCGTCTACAACTATATGGCCGCCGGCGTCGCACTGACCGGCGTGGTGGCCTGGCTGACCTTTAATGCGGCCGTGCAATCCGGCGCGAACGGTCAGCTTGCCCTGAC
>CAZUDR010000265.1:4844-5288 GCA_964618715.1 uncultured Undibacter sp.
TGGCTGACATATCAAGCGGCCGGCGGCGACGCCATCCAAGTCGTAGGCGGCCAGATCACGGGGCTCACCGATTTCGGCCGTGCGATCTTTAGCGGTCCGCTGATGATCGTGCTGTTCATCGGCACGCTCGGCATGGTGTTCTACCTCAGTTTTCGCGTCCACAAGCTCCAGGTTGGAACGGCGCTGACCCTGTTTATGGTCTACGCTGGCCTGCTCGGGCTGATGCTGTCGGCGATCTTGCTCACCTACACACAGGCGTCGATCGCGCGCACTTTCTTCATCTCGGCGGCGTCGTTCGGCGCGCTGAGCCTGTACGGCTACACGACGAAGCGCGATCTCTCTCCGATCGGCTCGTTCCTGATCATGGGCCTGTTCGGCCTGATCCTGGCGATGATCGTCAATATATTCCTGGCGAGCCCCGGGCTCGATTTCGCCATCTCGGCG
>CAZUDR010000266.1:0-5276 GCA_964618715.1 uncultured Undibacter sp.
TTCGGTGGTGAGATCCGCCACCAGCGCCAGGATAACCGCGCCGACGGCGCCGGCTCCCTGCAGCACGCGGCCGACGATAACGCCGCCGATTGACGTGGACATCGCCGCGATGGCACTGCCCACGCAGAACAGGATCAGGCCGATCACGATCATCACCTTGCGCCCGAACTTGTCGGACAGCAGGCCGAAGGGAATCTGCAGCAGGCCCTGGCTCAACCCGTAGATGCCCAATGCCTCGCCGATCAGGTACGGGGTCGCGCCTGATAGCCCTTGGGCATAGGCGGCAAACACCGGATAGACCATGAACAGGCCGAGCAGCCTGACCGAAAACACCGCCGCGAGAGACCAGGTCGCGCGAAATTCCTGTCGATCCATCATCCGTTTTCCCGAGCCGGCACGATCCGCGCGGCGGTGACCTCGCCATGCTTCCGGCAGGATTGCGAAAGGCCGCCGATCGTCCGGTCGGCGGCCTCGAGTCCGCGTCGCCAGCCTTCGCAACACCCTCGCAACACCGGCGTCACCCGCGGGCTTGACCATGCCCCGAGGCCTTGCTTTGGGTCAATTCCGGCGGCTTGCCGGGCCCGACACGCTGCTGTATAGAGCCGCCAAATTCAGCCAAAACCCGGCGCCTGGCGCTCGCGAGCGCGCGAGCGGCCACAGCCAAGCGGATCAAGCGTTATGAAGCCCGAAATTCACCCCGAGTATCACACCATCACGGTGAAAATGACCGATGGCAGCGAGTTCACCACCCGAACGACCTGGGGCAAGCCGGGCGACACGCTGCACCTTGATATCGACCCGAAGTCGCATCCGGCCTGGACCGGCGGCCAGCAGCAGATCATGGATCGCGGCGGTCGCGTATCCCGCTTCCAGAAGAAATTCTCCGGGTTCCTCAAGGGCGACGACAAGAAGTAGCCGCGCGCTGCTTGGCGACGGCAAGGCCCCGGCTCGTCCGGGGCTTTTTGCTTGTACGGCGACGAACGACAATGGCCGGGACGAGCCTGGCAATGACAGATCAGTGCTTGTCGGTCGGACGTATCGTCGGTCAGACGCTTTCGGTACCGAACGCGGCCTTCAGCAGTCCGAGCTGGCGCTCGACCGGATTGACGCCGGCGGTCTGGCCTTCCATTGCGCTGTTGTGAATGTTGGCATCGAGCCGGCGCACCTTGCCGTAGAGCGCCTGCGAGCGTTCGATCAGCCCGCGCAGCGTCTCCGGCAGCAGTTCGACATTGTTGCGGTCGTGGCTGTCTCCGGATGCGAGCTTGACCTTGGTCTTTTCCTTGCTCGCCTGGGCGAGTGACATCTCGCCTTCCTTCACGGCACGATGCAGCAGCAGCCAGGACGCGAGCTGCATCAGGCGCGTGGTCAGCCGCATGCTTTCGGTGGCGTAGGCGAGCGCGGCCGCGCGAGAGAGCTCTTTGGATTCCTGCCGGCCGGGACCGTCGAGATACGTCGCGGTCTCCTCGACCAGCGACATCCCGTCGCGAAACAGATCGGCAAAGGCTTGCGAGTTTGCCAGCCGCTCGCCGAAGGAAACCGGTTGCGCTTCGTTGAGCTGGAAGTTTTCCGACATGTCGCCACGCCCTCACACACGATACTTGCTTTACATCACGGGGCGATCCGGGCTGCCCCCGTATACGAATGGGTAAGCATGACGCGGCCGGCCCCCGTCTGTCCAGACGCCGGGATGGCAAACATTGCGACATAGTTGCCGGGCAAGCTTAAGCCGAAACGGACACCGCCCGTGAAAAATGCACGATTGTTCGGCAAATGTTTCGGAGCGACACGCACCGCACCGAGTGCGTGACCCGATCTGGCATTGACCCTCCGGACTGACCCAAAACGGGACAAAAAAAGAGCCGCCGTTGCCGGCGGCTCAAGGTGATAACAGGGAGGCGTCAAACAGAGTGGACAGGAGCCACTCAATGTCCATGAAGATGGACGCTCCCAGTAATGAACGAGAAAGCTTAACGACACCTTAAGCCGGCGGGTCGAATGCCAGATTTTTTCCGCGGGCCGCACCGGAGCACCGCCCGGGACGGTTCACCGCATCAGCGCTTGAAGAACTGATCGGCGGCCGCCCGTTTTGACTGCTTCTGCGTCATGTCGGCTTCGAGCCGATTGATTTCGTCACGCAGGAGCTGCACGCGCGCAGCCAGTTCCTCCACGGACAGTATGGAGAGATCCTGGCCGATCTCGTGCACGATCTTCTTCTTCGGCCTGTCGTCGTCGTCGAACACCGCCATCGCCCGTCTCCTCGCCCTGAAAAAACCGTAGCGCATAATCGAAAAAAGGGGGACCCGGGTTTTCAGGCGGAATCGTGCGACCGGACATGACAAGCCGGGTTGTCACATACCGGCGGGCCGCCTAAACAGGCCCTCCCCGCCCCGAAACCGTCGAGGAACCAATGGCCAAAGTCCCCGCCAGCATGACTGCAATCGGCATCAAGGCTCCCGGCGGGCCGGAAATGCTGGTGCCGGAGGAACGGCCGGTACCCGCTCCCGGCGACGGTGAAATCCTGGTCAAGGTCGAGGCGGCCGGCGTCAACAGGCCCGACGTGATGCAGCGCAAGGGCCTCTACCCGCCGCCGCCGGGCGCCTCTGACATTCCCGGTCTGGAGATTGCCGGCGAGATCGTGAGCTTCGGCTCCGGCGTCAAGCGCTGGAATGTGGGCGACCGCGTGATGGCACTGGTCTCGGGCGGCGGCTATGCCGAGTACTGCGTCGCTCATGGCAGTCATGCCATGCCGGTGAGCGGGCTCGACATGATCCAGGCGGCAGCCATCCCGGAAACCTTCTTCACCGTCTGGCACAACGTGTTCGAGCGCGGCGGGCTGAAGGCGGGAGAAACACTGCTGCTGCATGGCGGCACCTCCGGTATCGGCACCACCGCAATACAGCTCGCCAAGCAGTTCGGAGCCACGGTGATCGCCACTGCCGGCTCCGATGAAAAGTGCGACGCCTGCCGCAAGCTCGGCGCCGACGTCGCCGTCAACTACAAGACGCAGGACTTCGTTGCCGCGACCAAGGAAGCAACGGCAGACAAGGGCGCCGACGTTATCCTCGACATGGTTGGCGGTGAGTACATCGGCCGCAACTACGAGGCGGCGAGCGTCGAAGGCCGGATCGTGCAGATCGCCTTCCAGGGCGGGCCCAAGGCGGAGGTGAATTTCATGCGCCTCATGCTCAAGCGGCTGCACCACACCGGCTCGACCCTGCGCGCGCGCTCGGTCGCCGACAAGGGCGCCATCCGCCAGGCAGTCGAGGAACACGCGCTGCCGCTGATCGCCGCCGGCAAGGTCAAGCCGATCATCTACAAGACCTTCCCGCTGCGGCAGGCAGCCGACGCGCATGCGCTGATGGAATCGAGTGCGCATATCGGCAAGATCGTGCTGACCCTTTGAACAAACCCCGGAAATCTTGCCCGCAGGGCGGGCCGGCCGGTAACCTCGCCGGGCGCCCAGGCGCGCAAAAGCCGCGAAAACGGCGTAATCTCTGGCCTATGGTCGACCGGGCAGGCTTGTTCGCGGTTTTTTGCAGTCGGAGGTGCCTTGGCGATGCAATCGCGGGCGAGGGATTTGGCTTGATCGCATCACGTTGCGTAACGGTTGCTGTCCTTGTGCTCGCGGTCGCCGGCTCGTTGCTGGCGGCAGGTCCGGTGCATGCCGTGGAAGCCGTCAATGTCCGGCTCGACGTGCCGGCGATCGATCTCACCGCAGCCGCACAGCAGATCAAAACCGAAAACTATCGCATCCAGGTGCAGACGGCGCCGGCGCCCGACGGCATTGTCCGCCGCATCGAAGTACGGGCGCGCGAGCGCGACAACAACTGGGCTGTCTTCGCGCTCACCAACAACAGCGATGAACAGATCGACCGGCTGATCGTCGTCCCTCATTACCGGATGGTCGGTTCCGGCCTGTTCTGGCCCGATCTCGGTGTCTCACGCATCGTTGCGATCACGCCAAGCTCCGGCGATCGCCCGGTACGGCAGGAGGACAACAGCGCCGACGTCTACCGCGTGACGCTCGACCCGGGCACCGTCATCACCTTTGTCACCGAACTGCGCTCCGACCGCCTGCCGCAGATCTATCTGTGGGATCCCGACGCCTACAAGGACAAGGTCAACAGCTTCACGCTCTATTACGGCATCGTACTGGGCATCGCCGGCCTGCTCGCGCTGTTCCTGACCATCCTGTTCGTGGTCAAGGGCTCGGTGATGTTTCCCGCCGCCGCAGCCCTGGGCTGGGCGGTGCTGGTCTACATCGGCATCGATTTCGGATTCTGGGGCAAGGTGTTCGACATGTCCGCGGGGGCAGAGCGCATCTGGCGCGCCTGCGGCGAAGCCATCCTCGCCGCGACCCTGCTCGTGTTCCTCTTTGCCTACCTCAATCTGTCACGCTGGCACGTGCGCTACGCCCATATCACCATTGCCTGGCTGGTCGCGCTCGCGGCGCTCATCGGCGTTGGCGTATTCTATCCGGCGGTTGCCTCCGGCATTGCACGCGTGTCGCTCGCCGGCATCGCGGTGTTCGGCCTCGCGCTGGTGATCTATCTGTCCACCCACGGCTACGACCGCGCGGTACTGTTGATTCCGACCTGGATCCTGCTGGTGGTGTGGACGTGCGGCGCCGCGCTCGCCGTCACCGGCATGGTCACCAACGACATTATCGGGCCCGCGCTGCTCGGCGGACTGGTGCTGATCGTGATGCTGATCGGCTTCACCGTCATGCAGCATGCCTTCGCCGGCGGCATTACCCACGGAATTGTATCCGATGTCGAACGGCGCGCCCTCGCCCTGACCGGCGCCGGCGACATGATCTGGGACTGGGACGTCTCGGCCGACAAGATCTACACGAGCCCGGAAGCCGAACACCTGCTCGGCCTGAAACGCGGCACGCTGGAAGGACCGGCTGCGCGCTGGCTCGACGTCCTGCACTCGCTTGACCGCGACCGGTTTCGCGCAGCGCTTGACAGCGCGGTGGAGCAGCGACGCGGGCGCCTCACCCAGGGCTTCCGGCTGCGCGCCCATGACGGTCATTATCTGTGGTTCAACCTGAAAGCCCGCCCGGTGGTCGGCTCCGACGGCGAGGTGGTCCGCCTGGTCGGCACCCTCACCGACGTCACCGAGACCAAGAATGCCGAGGACCGGCTGATGTTCGACGCGGTGCACGACAACCTCACCGGCCTGCCCAACCGCGAACTGTTCCTCGACCGCATGGAGGCGGCCTTCGCCTTCGCCCGCTCCGACCCGCAAATCCGCCCCTCGGTCCTGGTCAT
>CAZUDR010000267.1:0-5250 GCA_964618715.1 uncultured Undibacter sp.
TGCGTTGAGGCCGCCCGGGCGACCGGCACCCCGGTGATCGCGGACGGCGGCATCAAGTTCTCCGGCGATCTTGCCAAGGCACTCGCGGCCGGCGCCGATTGCGCCATGGTCGGCTCGCTGCTCGCCGGCACCGATGAGACGCCGGGCGAGGTCTTTCTCTACCAGGGCCGCTCCTACAAGAGTTATCGCGGCATGGGATCGGTCGGCGCGATGGCGCGCGGATCGGCTGACCGCTACTTCCAGCAGGATATCAAGGACGCATTGAAGCTGGTGCCGGAAGGCGTCGAAGGCCAGGTGGGCTACAAGGGGCCTGTTGCCAATGTGCTGCATCAGCTGTCCGGAGGCCTGCGCGCAGCCATGGGCTATGTCGGCGCCAAAACGCTTGACGAGTTCCACGACAAGGCGGAATTCGTGCGCATCTCGGGTGCCGGTTTGCGCGAGAGCCACGTGCACGACGTCACCATCACCCGCGAAAGCCCCAACTACCCGGGCCAGACCTAGCGCCTCCCGATCGAGGATGCGGATCGTCGGCGTCGCCCGTCACATGTAGCGGCGTACACGATAGCGGATGTCGTAGTCGCCCGCCGGCAGCGGCGGCAGGCTGCGCCTCGGATTGGGAATGAATTCGATGCGCTGCCACGGACCGAAGCTCTTTTCCAGCGCGGCGTCCGGCTTGTAGGGCAGCCGCCAGACGCCTTCGGCCTTGCGATGGAGCGCAAGCGAAACGGTCGGCGCCGGATTGTCGAGGCCCAACACCATGGAGCCGGCGATCTCGGGCCTTCCGCCCGCCATCCGCATCTCACGGATATAGCAGCCACGCCCGTTCTTGCCCGACCAGATGCCGAGATCGATTTCGCTGAGGTTGGGCAGCGCCAGCCCGGCCGGCAGACGCAACTCATACTCGATGACCGGATGGCCCGAGGTCTTTGGCCAGGGATAGCCGG
Organism: uncultured Undibacter sp.; assembly: GCA_964618715.1. Classification (GTDB taxonomy): domain Bacteria; phylum Pseudomonadota; class Alphaproteobacteria; order Rhizobiales; family Xanthobacteraceae; genus Pseudolabrys. Next base: position 945 of record CAZUDR010000267.1, read on the forward strand.
CCAGACCGACGGCCACGGCGCCGACGGCGGCAAGGCCCGTGACGACGAGCGCGCTGCGCTGGATCCAGCGTCGCGTTCGCGCCAGGCAAAGCGTTAGCCAGATGCCGGCTAGGGCGGCTATGAGCGCGCCGGTCACGCTGCACCAGATCAGCACGTCCTTGAGTTCGGCGATGTCGCGGTCGACCCACCCGGCCAGCGCGTAGGCGAAAGTCTCGCCAAGCTGCAGGCCAATCCAGCCGGCAACGATGGCCACGGCCGGCGCCAGCAAGGCGATGGCCCAGCCCGGCAGTCGCGGGGAGGACGTGTCCATTGTGCTTACGTTTCTCCGGCGCATTGCACGGTTCAAACCGGTGCCGGACGGGCCGTGTGTAGCGCGCCCGGTGCCGATCTGGTAGAGCCGCCCTGTCGTGCTCCGGAGGAGCCATGTCGATTGCCGCCGTACTGTTGCCGCTGTTTGTGCAGGTCGCGCTCACGATCGTCCTGTTCATGTGGATGGCGTATCACCGCGTCACGCTGCTGCGCTGGGGCGCGGTTCACCCGCGTGACGTTGCGCTGAGGCAGCCGAACTGGCCGCCACATGTTTTGCAGGTCAGTAATGCCGCGCACAATCAGCTTGAGACGCCGCTTCTGTTCTACGTGCTGACAATCCTGGCCATTGTGACGCGTCAGGCCGATCTGCTGTTCGTGGTGATGGCGTGGCTCTATGTGCTGGTGCGGATCGGCCATGCCTGTGTGCACGTCACCATCAACAGATTGCCGGTCCGTGGTCCGGTCTTCGGGCTGTCGATGCTGATCCTGATGGTAATGTGGCTGATCTTCGCGGTGCGCATACTCTCAAGCTCGCCATGACACCCGCCGCGCGGCTCGCTGCGGCCATCGAGGTTTTCGCAGCGATCGAAAACGAGCGCCGGCCGGCCGCCGACGCATTGAAATCCTGGGGCCTGACGCATCGTTTCGCCGGCTCCGGTGACCGCGCGGCCATTGCCGGACTTGTCTACGACGCGCTGCGCCGGCGCGCGTCGAGTGCCTTCCTGATGGACGCCGACACGCCGCGCGCGGTGCTGCTCGGCATGCTCAGGCGCGAGCGCGGTTTCGATGCGGACGCCATCGCGCGGCTTGCCGACGGGTCGCGCCATGCGCCCGAGCCGTTGAGCGATGATGAACGCCGGCATCTCGAGGCGTCCGATCTGACGTCCGCGGCGCCGCACATTACCGGCGACTATCCGCAATGGCTCGATCCGAATTTCACCCGTGCCTTTGGCGAGGATCGCGCGGCCGAGGGTGCTGCGCTCGCTGCGCGTGCCCCGCTCGATCTGCGTATCAATACGCTGAAGGCGGAGCGGGACAAGGTCGCCGATATGCTGTCGGATCTGGCCGCAGAGCCGACGCGCTGGTCGCCATGGGGCCTGCGCATCCGCCTTTCCGCCGACGCCAGGAGTCCGGCGGTTCACGCCGAACCGGCATTTCTGAAGGGCATGGTGGAGATTCAGGACGAAGGCTCGCAGCTTGCCGCGCTGTTCGCCGGTGCGCAGCCCGGCGAGCAGGTGCTTGACCTTTGCGCCGGCGCAGGCGGCAAGACCCTGGCGCTGGCGGCGATGATGCAGAACAAGGGGCAGATCTACGCCACGGATGACGACAAGCGGCGACTCGCGCCCATCCACGACCGACTCAAACGGGCCGGTGCACGCAATGTCCAGGTACGTACGCCGAAGTCGGTCGGCACCGAGATCGACGATCTCGCCGGCCGGATCGACCTTGTGCTGATCGACGCGCCCTGCACCGGCACCGGCGTCTGGCGACGCAATCCGGACGCCAAATGGCGCATGCGCCCGGGTGCGCTGGAGCAGCGCATGAAGGAGCAGGCGGCGGTCCTCGACCGTGCCGTGCCGCTGCTCAAGGCCGGCGGACGCATTGCCTATGTCACCTGTTCGGTGCTTGAGGACGAGAACGGCGACCAGGTGCGCGGATTTCTCGCGCGCCACGAGGGCTTTTCCGTCGTGCCGCCCGCCGAGGTCGCACAGACGCTGGGCGAACGTGCCTTTGTTTTCGCCAAGGCGGCGCGTTTGACCGGTGAAGGTTTGACGATGACCCCGCGCACGACGGAGACGGACGGCTTCTTCGTGAGTGTTCTGAAAAAAGTTTGACCTGTGGCGGTCAGGCGCGCTGCTACCAGCGCGACACCGTGTCGATGTCGGTTTCCACCTGCCAGCGTCCGGACCGGTGCGGTATCTGCACCGCCTCCGCCAGGCGCGCCAGAAACTGGCTGCGCGGAACCTCGCGAAAGCCGACGCTGCGCCACAGCGGCCCGATCAGCTTGCCGTCGTTGAACCGGAATTCCCATTTGTCGAGGTGCCAGTTGAGCACGCTCATGCCGACCTTGGATGCGTTGGGCTCACGGGTGAATTGCGATTCAAAGGTGAAGGCGGCCCCGATCGCGACGCCGTAGCCGCCCGCCACCAGCTTGCCGTCTGCGTCCCACACCTCGAACGAGTGGGCGTATCCGGCGTCGAAGGCCTCGCCATAGACGCGCATGATGCGCGGGGTGATCCAGGTCAGATGCCAGCGGCCGTCGCGACGCCCCGCGCAGCCGGCAATGACGCCGTCGAAGTCGCGGTCGAAGGTGACAGTGTAGCGGTGCTGCCGCATCAGCCGCCGCAGATTGTTCGACATGTGGAAGTCGTTGAAGAACAGCAGCGAGCGCTGCGGCGGCGACCACCATTTCAGCGGCCCGACATGGGCGAGCGGATAGAGGCCGCGGCGATAGGCGGCGAGCAGGGTCGGCAGCGACAGCTCGTGGACGATGCCGGCGAGACCCGGCGGCCGGTCGAAGGCGCGCTCCGGATCGGGCAGGGCGTAGTCGGGGGCGAGCAGTTCGTCGAAGCAGAGCCGCAGCACGTTGGGAACGCCGCCGATGCGCCGCGGCATCAGCGACCAGGCGAGCCCCAGCCCCCAGCGCCCGAGCGTCTGCGGCGGGCTCTCGCGGAACAGGGCGGCGCGCCGGGCCGCGCGTCCGGACGCGGCGGCGGGCAGGCGCAATCGCTCGGTTTCAAACGCCATGGAAACATCCGCACTTCCGGCTGTGCACAAAGCCGGTTTCGGGCCATTTTCTAAGCACGTTCGGGGCTAACATCGGGTTACTGGTACCGCGCAATCCGGCTTGACCCACACCGATGATGCCCGCACAAAGCCGCCCCGAGCGGCGAGAATCCTCCGATTCCAACCCCGTTCGGGCGAGCGTGCCGCCCATGTCCGAAACGGCCTCCCACGACAAGGTTCTCATCGTCGACTTCGGCTCCCAGGTCACCCAGCTGATCGCGCGCCGGGTGCGGGAAGAGAAGGTCTACTGCGAGATCGTGCCGTTCCAGAAGGCGGAGGCTGCCTTCCGCGTCATGCAGCCCAAGGCGGTCATCCTCTCGGGAGGACCGGCCTCGGTGCTCGACAGGGACGCGCCGCTCGCGCCGCCGTCGATCTTCGAGGCCGGCGTGCCGGTGCTCGGCATCTGCTACGGCGAGCAGGCCATGGCGGCACAGCTCGGCGGCAAGGTCGAGGGCGGCCACCACCGCGAATTCGGCCGCGCCGAGGTGGAGATCGCTATCGACAGCCCGCTGCTCGAGGGCGTCTGGCACAAGGGCGAGAAGTATCCGGTGTGGATGAGCCACGGTGACCGGGTCACAAAGCTGCCGCCCGGCTTCAGGGTGCTCGGCACGTCACCCAACGCGCCGATCGCGATGATCGGCGACGACAAGCGCAAGTTCTACGCCACCCAGTTCCATCTCGAGGTGGTGCATACGCCGCACGGCGCCGCGCTCTTGCGCAATTTCGTGCGCAAGATCGCCGGCTGCACCGGCGACTGGACCATGCGCGCCTTCAAGGAGGAGGCGATCGAGAAAATCCGCGCCCAGGTCGGCAAGGGCCGTGTCATCTGTGGCCTGTCCGGCGGCGTCGACTCGGCGGTTGCCGCCGTACTCATCCACGAGGCGATCGGCGAGCAGCTCACCTGCGTGCTGGTCGATCACGGTCTGATGCGTCTCGGCGAGGCGCAAAAGGTCATCACGCTGTTCCGCGACAGCTACAACATTCCGCTGGTGCACGTGGACGCCGAGGCCGCCTTCCTCAAGGCGCTCGAGGACATCGACGACCCGGAACAGAAGCGCAAGATCATCGGCGGCCTGTTCATCGACGTGTTCGAGAACGAGGCGAAGAAGATCGGCGGCGCCGAATTCCTCGCGCAGGGGACGCTCTATCCGGATGTGATCGAGAGCGTCTCCTTCACCGGCGGGCCGTCGGTGACAATCAAGTCGCACCA
>CAZUDR010000268.1:0-3998 GCA_964618715.1 uncultured Undibacter sp.
TCACCGACGGCACGCTCGGCACCGTCGTCTCGGTGCTGGTCAGCCGGCATCTGTCACGCAGCCTCGGCAAGAAGATCGCCAGCCGCGTGCGGCTGTCACCGGTGGTGATGGAATCGACGCATGATCTCGATTTCGTCTTCTGGCTGCTCGAGCCGGCCAAGCCGGTGAAGGTCTACAGCCAGGGCGCCTACGGCTACATGAAGCCGGTGAACGGGTCGCACGACATCATGTTCACCAATATCACCATGGACAATGGCGTGGCGGTGATGATCGCCGGCGGCTGGAACCTGCCGCCGAGCTATCCCAACTACTGCGCCACCTGGATCGAGATCACCGGAACGGAAGGATCGCTGTTCCTCGACGACACCCAGCGCGACAACTGGCTCAACACCATGAAGGACGGCCAGCAGTTCCCGATGTCGACGATGCCGGGCGAATGGGTGGATAACGTGTTCGCCGGTGGCATGGGTCCGGAAACCATCCATTTTCTGGAGTCCTGCATCCGCGATACGCCGGTGATGGTGACGCCGGAGAGCGCGCGCCGCGTGATGGAAACCTACAGCGCTGCGGACCTGTCGGCCGACATCGGCGAGCCGGTCGACCTGCCGTTGACCAACCAGACAATTTCGGCGATTGCGGAATTCAAGGAAAAGATCCGCGCAGGCGTGAACTCGTGACGCCGTCAAAGGGAGCGGGCGAACGCCGGGCGCAATGGCAGATCAGGCGACGTTGCGGCCGAACCGCGTGCCGCTGAAGCGCTTGTTCTGGTACTCGATGGCCTGACGCGCCGTCGCGGATTTCAGACGGGTGAAGATGGCGAGGCACTGCTCGAGTTCGCCGGGCGAAATGCCACGCGCACCCGCACGCATCCGCAGGATGGCCCTGGTCGTGGGCCAGGACATGCCGACCGCCTTCGTCATGACCAGCAGCGCATCCGGCCGATCCTGGGTCATCGCCCGGTCGACCTGCTCGATCGGAAGCCCGCTGAGGACGGCAAGCGCGGCCGCCGTTTCCTCGAACTGGCCGGCAGCGGCAAAGGTCACCACGTCCTTCTCGGCGAGGTGGCCGGCCCGGTGCAGTCCCACGACATGCGCGTGAGCCGCCGCATAGTCGCGCGACAGCGTTTTGGCATTGTCGAGGATCATGGTCGCGGCTTCCGCCACCGCCGAATGGATCATGTCCGCCATTGCCGGCAGCGCCGCCTCGAGCTTGAGCTGCACGGCGTATGAGGCGCGCACCAGCAGCCGCGACAGGTGCTCGCGCGGAATGTCGGGCCGCAGGGCAACACGCACCGTGAGTTCATCATCTCCGGTGGAGCGCTCGACCAGCGTCGAGTAACCATGCTCGGAGAACCGCGCCGTCGGATTGGAAGCGGTGCTGAGCACCACGGGCTTGTCACCGCGTTCGAGCAGTACGTCGGTGATCGATTCGTCGATCGAGCGGCGGCGCGAGATGGCGAGCAGATGTTCCTGGCCCTTGGTGCGGGCCGCCGTCAGCAGCGTCTCGTTGTCAATGTGCTGCGAGTGCTCGAGCAGAGGACCGGCGACGTCGATTTCATCGTCGCACGCCAGAAGACGGCTGATTCCGGACGGCGCGCGCGGCAATTTCGCCATCCGGTTCGCCAGCATGGCCCGCGCGGACAGTTCTATGGCTTTCGAAATCCTGATGAAGACGTCGTCGAAAAATTCGACCTGGTTGCCTGAATAGCTGGCCGAGCCGGCGACGAACACATCGGTGATGCGCTTGATGATCTCGGCGCGCCGTTCAGGCGTGCCGCGCGCAAAGGCGTCGTCCAGTTCCTGGCTCAGTTCGTGGAAGTCCATGCACGTATTGATAGTCAGGAAAAATGGGGGCGCGCTTAACACGGAAAGCAACAGAAGAACAATTTTTAAAAGAATTTATTAATGACGCGCGAGAATCCCCAAAGCTGCGCGCACACGCATGATCACGTCGTCCCAGGAGCGGTCGGCAGCCTGCCGGAACAGGCGGGCGGACGGATACCAGGGGCTGTCGTCGCGATCGAGCAGCCAGCGAAAATCGGGCACGTGGGTCAGCAGGATCCAGACCAGCCTGCCGAGGGCACCGGCGAGATGGGCGACGCTGGTATCGACCGAGATGACCAGATCCAGCTGCGATATCAGCGCAGCCGTGTCGGAAAAGTCGGCCAGGTCCACGCCAGCATTGACCATGTCGGTGCGCTGCCCGAGCACGGCAGCATCGTCCGGGCGAACGTCCTTTTGCAGGCTGACGAACGTCGCTGCCACGTCGAGCAGCGGCAGGAGGTCACGCAAGGCGATCGACCGCTCGCGATCCCTGTCGTGGCCGGGATTGCCCGACCAGACCAGGCCGATCCTGGGCGGCCGCGCCGATGCGAGTCGCGTTTGCCACTTCGTTAACCGTTCCGCCGGCGCGCGCAGCCAGGCCGGCGCGGCCGGGATCGTCTCAAGCCGCGTCCCGAATGCGAGGGGCAGGCTCATCAGCGGGCAGTGGACATCAAAGGGGGGCAGAGGATCGCCCCGTGCAATGACCCGCGCCGGACCGGCGAAATCCGCCATCAGCGCCTGCAGCGACTTCTGCACCTCGAAAATCACCCGTGCGCCGCGTTCGGCTACAAGCGGCACATAGCGGCAAAACTGGATGGTATCGCCGAGCCCCTGCTCGCTGTGCAGCAGGATGGTCCTGCCGGAAATCTCCTCCCCGAGCCAAAGGGGCTGGCGGAACTTGCGGTCCAGCGCCGTCACCGACGGCTTTTTCCAGCGCCACTCGTAGTCGGCCCAGCCGCGCTCGAAATCGCCGGTCAGCAGTCGCACCGCAGCCGCATTGCAGCGGGCCATGGCGTGTCCGGGCTGCACCGCGAGCGCCGCGTCGTAGCTTGCCAGCGCCTCGTCATAGCGCAGCAGTTCCTTGAGGACCTGTCCGCGGTTGTTGTGCGCATCGGCGTGTTGCGGCCGCAGCACAAGCGCGCGGTCGTAGTCCGTCAGGGCGTCGCCGTAGCGGCCGAGCGACTTCATGACATTGCCGCGGTTGTACAGGGCGTCCGCATGGTCCGGCCGCAGCGCGAGCGCCCGGTCGTAGCTCGCCAGCGCCTCGTCCCATCGTTCGAGCGTCTCGAGCGCGCTGCCGCGATTGCAGTGCGCCTCGGGAAAATCCGGCCGGGCGGCCAGCGCACGGTCGTAGCTCGCGATCGCCTGGTCCGCGCGACCCAGCGCCAGCAGCGTGTTGCCGCGATTGTTGAGCACGTCGGCCTGCCCGGGCCGCAGGGCAAGCGCGCGGTCGTAGCTCGCCAGGGCCAGGTCGTTCCGGCCGCGCGCCGCCTGGACGACGGCAAGGACGTGGGCGGCATCGAAGTGGCCGGGCTGGGCGGACAGGATCTGCTGGCACAACTGCTCGGCATCGCCGAGCCTGCCGGCCTTGTACGCGGAAATGGCGCGGTTGAAGGTCTGCGTCGGATCGATCGCGACGGCCCTCATCGCCATGCTGTTCCGCGCTCCCGCAGCGGCCTGATCGACAGTTCGCCGGCGAGCTTGTCTAGCTGATTCAGGAGTTCCGGCGCCAGCGGCAGGCCGTTGGCCAGCCGGTCGGCGCGGCGGGCTGCGCGCTGTTCGCCGGGCAGGCGCACGCTTTGGCCCGGCAGCGCCTTCGAGGCGCGCAGCTCGCGCATATGCCGATCAACTTCCGCCTTGAACCGGTCGAGCGGCTGGAAGCGCGCGGGGTCGAGCGCAACAACGAACTGCCCGGTGTTGGTGACCTTTTCGGGCTCGGCGTTGAAATCGACGCAATCGCGGCCGAACAGCGCGCCATTGAGCGTGCCGCCAAGCAGACCGAGCATCAGCGCGAGGCCGGCACCCTTGTAGCCGCCCATGGGCAGCAGCAGTGCGTCGACGCTCTTCTGCGGGTCGGTGACCGCTTCGCCCGTCTTCGGGTCCACCATCCAGTCGTCGCGCAGCGGGATATTCTGCAGCCGGTGGTTCTTGATGGTGCCGTAGGAGACGATGGAG
>CAZUDR010000268.1:4008-5247 GCA_964618715.1 uncultured Undibacter sp.
AATGTCGAGCACCAGCGGCGGTTCCTCGCCGGCTGGAATGGCGATCGCGAGCGGATTGGTTCCGAGCAGCGGATCGGCGCCACCGGCCAGCGGCATGTGGTTGGCATTGGCCACGGCCGAATAGAGACCGATCATATCCGCCTTCAGCGGCAGCGCGGCATAGACGCCCGCCGCGCCGGCATGACCCGACATGCGGCAGCCCACCCAGGCGACACCGCATTCGCGGGCAAGCTCGATGGCGGTCTCGGCCGTCCGCGCCACCACCAGATGGCCCATGCCGTTATCGCCGTCGACCAGCGCCGTCGCTGGCGCTGTGCGCTCCACTTTTATGTTTGGTTTCGGATTGGTGGAGCCGAGCTTCAGCCGATTAACGTACTGCGGCAGACGAAAGACACCATGCGCATCGGAGCCGGTGAGATCGGCCTCCAGCATCAGTTCGGCAACCTTGGCCGCATCGTCCGCGGGCAAGCCCGATTTCACCATCGCATCGACGATCAGCCCCGTGACAGCGGCAGCCGGCGTTCGGTGTTCCGTCTTTGCATCCATGGGTGTCAGGCCCTGGTCGTGAGGAGCTTTTCCGGTCCGCTCGACAGGATCTTCTGCTTGTCGGCATCGGCGATCGACAGCCCGCGCACATGCGCGACGCAGTCGAGCATGGCCATGTCGTAGGGGTAGTCGCTGCCGAGCAGCACGCGGTCCGCACCCACGTGCCCGATCATGAATTCGAGCACCGGCGCGGAATGCAGGATGGTGTCGTAATAAAAACGTCCGGCGATGTCCTTCGGCTCGTTCGGCACATTCTTCTTCGGCTCCGGCCGCACCTTCCAGCCGTGCGTCCAGCGTGCCGCCTGGTAGGGCGTAAAGCCGCCGCCATGGGCGAGGCAGAACTTGAGATCGGGATGGCGGTCGAGCACGCCGCCGAATTCCAGGCAGGCGGCCGCGATCGTCGTGTCGAGCGGATTGCCGATCAGGTTGCGCAGGTAATAATCCTTGAGCCGGTCGTGGCCGGCGACATTGTTGGGGTGAATGAACATGAAGGCGCCGAGTTCCTCCGCCACCGACCACAACGGTTCGAAGCCGGGATCGTCGAGATTTTTCCCCATGATATTGGAGGCGATCATGGCGCCGCGCAGGCCGAGCCTGGTCATGGCGCGCCTGAGCTCATCGGCGGCCTTGTCCGGCGCCTGCATCGGCAGCGTGGCGATGCCCATGAACCGGTCGGGATGCGCCTTGATGTGC
>CAZUDR010000269.1:0-5233 GCA_964618715.1 uncultured Undibacter sp.
ATCATGCCGATGATGCCGTAGACCATCGTGTAGCCGATGGCGATCAGGCCGTAGATGGCGCCGAGCGTTACTCCGTTGATCAGCTGCTGGAGAAAATACTCCATGCATGCCCCTCTCTTCGCAAGCTGCCCGGCTGACAACCAGATCGTTCCCGGCAAGGCTTAGCAAGGCCGGCCGCAAGCGGCAACGCTTGGCGAGAGTGGCGTGTTGGTAATTCGACGCACCGCCGCGGGCGGCGCGCCGAATTTTCGGTTAGCTCAGGCCGCCGAAGGCCCAGATCAGGACCAGGAGCGGGATCGGCACGCCCAAAAGCCACAGCAAAAGATATCGTCCCATCGGTTGCACCCCTTTGGTTGTTTGCGGCGGGATCAAAACGCTCTAGATTGCTGCCGGTTCCCGTGTCAAAAAGGGGCCTCACGCAGTGCAGCGAGGGCACAGATTCCGGTTGGCGGGAGCACCCTGCGAGATTGGCCTTGCACTTTCCCTCGCTTATGCTTGCCATTGCCATGGCCACGTCCGCGCTGCCATTGTTTCATCTCTACGGCGATCCGCCGGACGATTCCGCATTTGACTTCATCCATATCGAGACCATCGCCTCGCGCTCGTCGATTCACGACTGGACAATCCGCGCCCATCGTCACCGCAACCTGTTCCAGGTGCTGCTGATCGAGAAGGGCGGAGGCGAGATGAGTTACGAGACGGCGATCATCCCGTTCTCGGCGCCTGCCGCCATCCTGGTGCCGGCGACCACGGCACACGGCTTTCGTTTCAAGCCGACGATCACCGACGGCTGGGTGGTCAGTTTCACCGAGGATGTGGCCGATGCGCTCGGCGACCAGTCCGGACAGGCGCTTGCGCGGCTCAAGGCGGTCGCGGCCAATCCGCTGGTGCCGCTGGCCAATGCGGGCGAGGCGCGGCGACTGTCACAGCTCTGCGCCGACCTGTATGAGGAGGACTCGGTCGCACGCGAAGGATATCGACTGGCCATGCGTGCGCAGCTGGCACTGATTGCAATCGAGGTGGTGCGGCTTGCCGTCAGTCGCGCACGCAGCGGCAGCGTGACGCTGACGCGGACCGACGCGCGGGTCGAGGAATTGCGCCGCCTGATCGACGAACATTTCCGGAAGGAGCGACTGATAAGCTTCTATGCCGAGAAGCTGGCGATGACCGCCGACCGCCTCAATGATCATGTCAAGCGCGCGACCGGTGTCACAGCGGGGCATCTGATCCGTCAGCGCGTGCTGACCGAGGCAAAGCGCCAGCTCGTCTTTACCAATCAGCCGATTCACGAGATCGCCTACGATCTCGCGTTTTCCGATCCTTCGCACTTCACCAGGTTTTTCCGCAAACAGACCGGTGCCACGCCGCAGGCGTTTCGCGAGGGGCGCGGTGGTTAACCTTGAGCCGTGCGCTTAAGGGGTAAGGTAAAAGTTTGGTTTGTTTTGAAATCGGCATTTGAAGCGATTACGCATGAAATTCTAGTGGAGGAGAAGGTCATGCGTAAGCTCTCAGCCGCTGCCGTCGCGATGGTCCTGGCAATTGCGCTCTACTTCGCCCTGTTCTGGGGTTTCGATGCGTTGCGCATGCTGACATCGCCCACCTACGGACTGGAGGAGGTCTGGCGCTCCCAGTTTATTTTCGCCATTGGCCATTATCTGTCACTGTCGCCCCTCGGCCTGATCAAGCTCGCTGCGTTCTTCGCCACCCTCAAACTTGCCGTCGCCGCCATTTGCGCGGTGTATATCGTCGATCGCTTCCGGACGCTGGTTAGCGGCAAGGCGGATTCGGGCATCCTTGAGGCCGGCTTGCTGCTGATCGTGGTGATCAGCATCGTCTCGGTCGGACCGGCAGTATGGTCAAAGAACGGCGAACTCGTGCGCGAGTACGCGCTGCAACTGCTGCTCGCCGGTGTTGCAGCAGGGCTGTGCATCCTCGATCGCTCATACCAGAACCCGTCACCCAAGGCAGCCGCCAAGGTTGCGGATCGTGCCCTTTATGCAACCCCGCGCGGCGCGACCTGGTTCTCGCCCTGGCGGTGATCGTTTCAGCGGATTGAATATCTGATCGGACCAGGCGGCGCGGCAGGGACTGCTGCGCCGCTCTGTTTTTCGACTGTACTTCGTCTCAGGCGGCCACCAGCCGGCTGGAGCCGCCTGCATCGGCGCACAGGCGTCAGCGCGAATCGAATGGGGCCTGGTTCCGATTCCGGTCGGTGTGATTGTGTAACGCTGTCGCCGTGCGCATATTCGGGGCGAGGAGCACTGTGCGATGACGGCAGGTTGTTGCAGCGGCGGTGTCAGGTTCGACGGACTGTCAGCCGACTACAAGCGGCGTCTCTGGCTGGTGATCGCGATCAATGCGACCATGTTCCTGGTCGAAATGGGGGCGGGAGCGTTGGCCGGCTCGCAGGCACTGAAGGCGGACGCGCTCGATTTTCTGGGCGACGCGACGACCTATGGCGTCAGCCTCGCTGTCATCGGCGCTTCGGTGCGCGCTCGCTGCTGGGCTGCCATCGGCAAGGCGGCAAGCCTGTCGGTGACGGCGCTCTGGGTGCTGGGGATCACGGTCTACCACGTCCTCATCGTTGGCGTGCCCCGGGCTGAGGTTATGGGCGCGATCGGCGTTCTTGCGTTGCTGGCCAATGTGGCCAGCGTGTTGGTGCTGATGCGCTACAAGGACGGCGACGCCAATGTGCGCTCGGTCTGGCTTTGCTCGCGCAATGACGCAATCGGCAATGTCGCGGTCATGGCAGCCGCAGCGGCGGTCTGGCTCACGCAGACAAGATGGCCGGACCTGGCCGTTGCCGCGCTGATGGCCGCGCTGTTCCTGTATTCATCAGCGCGCATTCTCAGGCAGTCGATCGACGAAATGCGCGAGGCGCGCATGCCGGCGGTCGGGCATGCCCGCTGACCGCGGCTCGTCGCTATTTGGTTTTACCCAGCTCGGTGATGATTTCGGCCGCCTCCTTGAAGGCGTGGTTGGCGGCCGGCACGCCGCAATAGATGGCCTGCTGCAGCAGAACTTCCTTGATGTCGTCGGGCGTGAACCCGCCTTCGGCCAGGGCCGCTCGCACGTGCAGTCGGAACTCGTCCCACTGACCGAGCGCGACCATGGTGCCGATGACCAGCACACGGCGGGTACGCTCGTCGAAGTGCGGCCGCGTCCACACTTCGCCCCAGGCGGCGCGCGTGATGAAGTTCTGGAAGTCTTCCGTGAACGGGGACTTGCGCGCATTTGCTCGGTCCACCCATTCGTTGCCCAGTACCTTGCGGCGCCGGGCCATGCCGTGTTCGTGGCGTACTTTCTCGTCCATCATCGTGATCCCGGTCAGCGCAGGAAATTGAGGACAGCCTCGGTGTAGGCCTTCGGCTGCTCCATGTTGGAAATATGGGCGGCGTCGAAACTCACCACCCTGGCGCCCTTGATCTGCTTTGCGATCGCTTCGCCCGCTTCCGGTGGCGTGGCGGCGTCCTGGCTGCCGACGATCACCAGCGTCGGCGCCTCGATGCGCGGGTTGCTTTCGCGGAAATCCATGTCCCGGATTGCCTCGCAGCAGGCGATATAGCCTTTGGGATCGGTGCCAACGAACAGGGACTTCATGCGCTCGATCACCCCCGGCGATCGCCGGCGGAAGCCGTCGGTGAACCAGCGCTGCATGTTGCCCTCCACCATCGCCTCCAGTCCTTTTTCCCGGACGGTCTTGATGCGGTCGTTCCACGGAGACTTGTCTGCGTAGTGGGAATGCGTGTTGGAGAGCACGAGCTTGTCGATCCGGTCCGGTGCGTTCGCGCCAAGCCACTGTCCGACCATTCCGCCCATCGACAGTCCGCACCAGTGGGTCTTTTTCACGCCGAGCGCATCGAGCACGGCGAGAACGTCGCGGCCGAAGCGCTCCATGGAGTAGGGACCCTGCGGTACGCCCGACTTGCCGTGTCCGCGGCGGTCGTAGCGGATCAGGCGGAAGTGTTTGGCGAATTCGTCCGCCTGGTCGTCCCACATGTGCAGATTGGTGCCGAGCGAGTTTGACAGCATCAGCGCCGGCGCGTCCGTGTTGCCCTCGACCACGACATGGATCTGGCAACCGTCGTCGGCATTGACCATCGGCATGGCAAATCTCTCCCTGGTAGCGTCTTGTTGTCGGCTGCTCGTGCGCCAGGCGACACCCTTAAAGGGCCGGGCTCCGGCTGCAAAGCTCTTTTCATGCGGCGCGCAAAGGCTTAAGTCCGGGGACGACGGGCCGCCAGGACCACCAGCGTGACGAGGAGACGACGCCGATGGCAATGACAATGACGGGCGAGGTGCAGCTTCCTGCCACGCGTGAGGTGGTCTACGCCAAGCTCAACGATCCTGATGTGCTCAAGGCCTGCATCCCGGGCTGCGAGGAACTCAACAAGACCTCCGACACCGAATTCCAGGCGGTGGCCACGACCAAGATCGGGCCGGTCAAGGCGCGCTTCAAAGGCAAGGTTCATCTCAGCGACCTCGACCCGCCCAACGGCTACAGGATTTCCGGCGAGGGCGACGGGGGCGTGGCCGGCTTTGCCAAGGGCGGTGCGACGGTGGCGCTCAGTGAAAAGGACGGCGGGACGTTGCTGACCTACAACGTGGAGGCGCAGATCGGCGGCAAGCTTGCCCAGCTCGGCCAGCGCCTGGTCAACGGCGCCGCCAAGAAGATCGCCGACGAGTTTTTCAAGAACTTCGCGACCGTCGTGGCCAAGGCCTGAAACCCGCCAAAACGGGTCATTTCGGGCACTTCGCCTTTTGAATCCCTTGACCGCCGATATTGTCGGGGTCCAAAGTCATTCCAGTTCCAAGGCGCATCCGGATCGGAATCGGCTCGTTTTCGAGACTGTAGGCCGCCGCCCGGAAGCGGGCGAGGCGAAAAGAGGGCTTTTGGGGCCCCGGAAACTGGGAGGAGCTTATGCCTGCGGTGTCCATGACAGTGAACGGCAAACCGGTCAGCGGCGACGTGGAAGCGCGCACCCTGCTGGTGCAATTCCTGCGCGAGAACCTGCGGCTTACCGGGACCCATGTCGGCTGTGATACCTCGCAGTGCGGCGCCTGCGTCGTCCACATCGACGGCATCGCGGCCAAGGCCTGTACGACCCTGGCCCTGCAGTGCGAGGGCGCGAACGTCACCACCATCGAGGGGCTGGCCGTCAGCAACGACAAGCTGCACCCCATGCAGGAAGCCTTCCGTGAGCATCACGGCCTGCAATGCGGTTTCTGCACA
>CAZUDR010000270.1:0-5206 GCA_964618715.1 uncultured Undibacter sp.
GGATTACCTTGGCCATGAGGTCACTGAAGCAGTAATTACTGTTCCTGCATATTTTAATGATTCTCAGAGACAGGCTACAAAAGATGCTGGTGAAATTGCTGGTTTAACAGTTAAAAGAATAATTAACGAACCAACCGCTGCTGCATTAGCTTATGGCTTAGACAAGAAAACGAAAGATCACACAGTTGCTATTTATGATTTAGGTGGTGGAACATTTGATATTTCTATTTTGCAATTAGGTGAAGGTGTTTTTGAAGTAAAGTCTACTAATGGCGATACTCATCTCGGCGGAGATGACTTTGATCAGAGACTAATTGATTATCTCGCAGATGAATTTAAAAAATCTGAAAGCATTGATCTCAGGAAAGATCCGATGGCATTACAGAGACTGAAAGAAGCCGCTGAGAAAGCTAAGATTGAATTATCATCTTCAAATTCAACTGATGTAAATCTACCTTTCATCACTGCCACTCAGGATGGGCCCAAGCATTTAAATATCAATTTAAGCAGATCGACGCTCTCGCCGCGAAGATCGTCGGCGAGGTGCAAAAGCGCACGGGCGGGGTGCTGCGGGGCTGAGGCTTCGCTTCATGCTTGGATGTCATCGTCCGCGAAGGCGGACGATCCAGTAAACCGCCGCCTCTCCCCGCCTCATCCTGAGGAGCGCTCGAAGAGCGCGTCTCGAAGGATGGGGCGGCCACATGCTTCGAGACGCCGCGCTTTGCGCGGCTCCTCAGCATGAGGCCGGTATTCCACAGGGATTGCCGGGTCCCCGCCTTCGCAGGGACGACAGCCGAGGGTTACCCCGGCAGCAAATCCGCAAACGCAAAGCCGTCGCGCTCGACCGTCTCGCCGACACGCACCGGAATGCTGCGGCCAAGCATCGGCCCGGCCGAGACAAAGGAATGGAATTCGCCGTTCTCGCCGCAGGGATCGGCGCCGGCGGGCAGGGCCTCAAGCAGCGCGGCATCGTAGCGGCGGCCGGCAAACGCGGCCGGCAATCTGTTCAGGTCGACGGTGGCGAGATGCGCCTCGACACCTGCGGCGATCATCTCGCGCGCCAGCGCATCGGTCGGCCGCATCCATATCGGGAATACCGGCGTGATGCCGGTGTCCTGCAATTTCGCCTCGCGGTAGGCGCGGATATCCTCGAGGAACAGGTCGCCGAAGATGATGTGCGAAATGCCGCGCGCTTTCGCGCCCTGCATGGCCTGCGCCATTGCGCTTTCGTAGATCTCGTTGGTGCACGGGTAGGGAAGGTGCACAATGACGGGCTCCAGACCGGCAGCCGCGAGCTGCGTCATCAGCAATTGCTCGCGCACGCCGTGCATGCTGACACGCCGGAACGCGTCGGTCACCGTTGTGAGCGCGCCGACGATCTCGTAGTCGCCGCTGCGGCGCACTTCATGCAGTGCCCAGGCGCTGTCCTTGCCGCTTGACCACGCGATCAGCGCCCTGGCGCGCGCCCTTGCCATTATCGCCGCCGGCGGCGTCGCGAGGGACGCGAACGCCGCGCCGGACGCTCGGGCTTCGGCTTTTCCAGCAGGCCAAGCTGGCCGAGCGCCGCCAGCGCGACGCGTTCACCTTCCTGCCAGGCACCGGCGACGGTGCCCCATTTGGTCTGATGCGTGGCCTCGCCGGCAAACCAGACGCGTCTGCCGACCGGCTCCTGCAGGGCCCGTCGCGCGGCAGAATTGCCGGGCGTGGCCGCCGACATGGCGCCGAGCACGTAAGGCTCCGTGTTCCAGCGGGTAGCGTGGCTTCCGGCGATTCCATCCTTGATGCCGGCACCGAACAGCGTGCCCAGCCATTCACGCGCGAACTCGACCATCGCCGCCTCGCCCTGCGCCGCCAGATCGCGGCCGAACTCGCCGGCCACCGTGACGGTGTGCAGGGGGGTCCCGGAAATATTGGCAAGCAGCGCAGCAGTGCGCGGGCCGGAGGCCTGTTCGAACACGAGATCGTCCTGCCGCAACCCGAGCGGATTGTCCGGCATCATCAGCGCGATGTGGTCGTAGCTGCCGAGCGAGAGATCGGTTGCCGCCTGAAGATATCGCCGTGACAGCGACGGCTTGAACTCAAGCTTGCCGTCGGCCAGCACGTTTGTGGACGCGGTGACGATGACGGCGCGCGCACGCAGGCGTCCTTTCGCGGTGAATACGTCGGCGCCGTACCGGTCCCAGCTGATCAGGGTGACCGGATCGGACAGGCGAACAGGCAGGCCCGCAGCCAGACTGGCCAGCAGCGTGCCACAGCCCTGACGGCAGAAAGCGGCAATGTCGCGCCCGCCGGCCCGCGCAAGATCCATGACAGAGATCTTGTCGAGAGGTTTGCCGCAGACATAGGGCCCGAGCGCGAACGCAACGGTGGACTGCCAGCTGCCAAGGTCAGCAGGCAATGCGCGCGCTGCCGGAACGTCGGTCTTTGCACGTGCGGCCTCGCCCATGGCACGGCGCGTTTGCACAAGCTGGCTGAGGAAGGTCTCCAGCTCGCCGGGACGCGCACTGCGCGGACCGACGCGCATGCCGAACCCGCGCGGAGCCGGATAGGTCTCGAGACCGTTCGCCGGCGCAAGACCGACGAGCGGATTGTTGCGCGGTTCGAACAGCCAGTGGGCGCCCATGTCGAACGGTACGCCGAACCGCGCGCTGTCGGTGACGCAGCGACCGCCGATCCGCCTGCCTGCCTCGAACAGTACGACACTCGCCTTGCCGGCAATCAGGCGACGCGCGGCGGCAATTCCGGCCGCGCCGGCACCGACGATCGCCACGTCGACATCGGACGCCGCCTCGCTGGTACGCAGCGCCGGCGCCGCCAGCAGCGCTGTGGATCCCGCGAGAAAAGAGCGGCGGTTAAGGCCCGGCATGGTGTCCAAATGATTGACGTCCGGCCGGCAATGGTGCCCGAACGGGCTCCGGCCCGCAAATGCCCCGGCGGGATTCTGGCATGACTAATGACGTGTAACCTTCCGGGTCGTGCGAATGAACTAATTTGCAACAGGTCTTTATTAAATTCGGAGCTAACAATACGGGGTCCGCAGGGACAAATGCGTCAAACCGGTGCCGGGAGCCGGTGCCGAGGGCCGCACCATGGGGTGGATGGTCGAGAGCGTCGGGCGTTACATCGCCCATTATCTGGAAAAGCCGGCACCGGGCTACGAGCCCTTTACGCCGAGCGACGCCGACGCATTGCGCAGCGTGCTCAGGCCCGGCGACGTTGTGCTCGTCGAGGGCAACAACCACATTTCCGGCGTCATCAAGTATCTCACCCAGTCGACCTGGTCGCATGCCGCGCTCTATGTCGGTCCGATCGGCGACCGCGTCACCGCGGATGGCGAACCGCTGGTGCTGGTGGAGGCCAATATCGGCCAGGGCGTGGTGGCGGCGCCGCTGTCAAAATACGCGCGCTATCATACGCGCATCTGCCGGCCGACCAGGTTGACCGACGAGGACCGCGCGCGCGTCTGCGCCTACGCCACCGAGCGCATCGGCTTCGACTACGATCTGAAGAACATCATCGACCTGATGCGTTACCTGTTTCCGCTTCCGGTTCCGCAGCGCTGGCGGCGGCGCATGATCGCGCTCGGCTCCGGCCATCCGACCCGCATCATCTGCTCGGCGCTCATCGCGCAGGCGTTCGAGCGGGTACGCTACCCGATCCTCCCCAAGGTGACCCGGCTGGAGAGCGAGGCGGCGCGTCAGGAGATCCTCGAGATCCGGCATTCGTCGCTCTACGCGCCGCGCGACTTTGACATCTCGCCCTATTTCGCAGTCGTCAAACCGACGCTGGAGCGCGATTTCGACTACAAGACGATGGCCTGGGCGGATCTCGCCGAAGCCGAGTCGATGCCGCTGGTGCCGGACGACGAAACGCTCGCGCCGGTGCCGTAATCCCGTCGATTTGCGCCCCGCCGGCCCGGGCAGGCCGATCCGTCAAACCCTTGCCCAACGCCCTCCCCGCGCCTACCTGTGTCCGGCCATGCTCGACGCCGCCGGGAAAGCACTCAGCCAGATGTTCACGCCCGCCCTGCGCGGCGTGTTGCTGAAGTCGGCCGGGCTGGCGCTCACCATCATCGTCATTTTCGGCATTGTCCTGCAGCGCCTGCTGTCGGCGCTGGCAGATTCGGGCGCCAGCTGGGCGGAGCAGACGTCGGGCGTCGCCCCGCACGCCGTCTGGGAGACGCTCGCCTGGCTGCTTTCGATCATGGCCAGCCTCGGCATCATCACCGGTGCCGTATTCCTGATGCCGGCGGTGACGGCCTTCGTCGGGACGTTCTTCGTCGACGAGATCGCCGAGACGGTCGAGCGTGAATATTATCCCGGCGAGCCTGCCGGACGTGACCTGCCGTTTGTGCGCGGCGTGCTCGAGGGCGTGAAGATCGCGGTCGTGTCGCTGCTCGTCTACTTCTGCGCGTTGCCTTTTGTGTTCTTCGCCGGCCTCGGCTTCATCGTGCTGTTTCTCGCCAACGCGTATCTGCTCAGTCGCGAATATTTCGAGCTCGCGGCCATGCGGTTTCGTCCGCCGGACGAGGCCAAGGCATTGCGCAAGGCCAACGCTGCCCATGTGTTCCTGTCCGGCATGGTGATCGCGGTCTTCGTGGCAATCCCGTTCTTCAATCTGGCCACGCCCGTGTTCGCCATGGCCTTCATGGTGCACATGCACAAGCGCATCGCCGGCAAACGCGTGGAACTGATCGAGCCGGCGCGCTAGGCCGCCACCGTCTTGCCCGGCCACTTGCAGAGATCGGCGATGATGCACTTCTCGCACATCGGCTTGCGTGCGACGCATACATAACGCCCGTGCAGGATCAGCCAGTGGTGGGCGTGGCGCAGATATTCCGGCGGGATCAGCCGCTCGAGCTTCTGCTCCACCTCGAACGGTGTCTTGCCGGTGGCAAGCCCGGTGCGGTTGCCGATACGAAAGATGTGCGTGTCGACCGCAATGGTTGGCTCACCGAAGGCGATATTCAGAACCACATTGGCGGTCTTGCGTCCGACACCGGGCAGCGCCTCAAGCGCCTCGCGCGAGCGCGGCACCTCGCCACCGTGCTCCTCGACCAGACGCCGTGACAGCGCGACCACGTTCTTCGCCTTGGTGCGGAACAGGCCGATGGTCTTGATCAGCTCGCGCACCCTGTCCTCGCCCAGCGCGGCCATTTTTTCCGGCGTGTCGGCGGCAGCGAACAGGGCCGGCGTCGCCTTGTTGA
>CAZUDR010000271.1:0-5195 GCA_964618715.1 uncultured Undibacter sp.
CGGCCGCGGCGCGCCGTTCTTGAAGTGCACGTTCTTCATCACCTGCGGGAGCGCCTCGAAACGGTGGCAGACCTCCGACACCCGCTTGTCACGGCGCTTGACCACCGACAGGATCTGGAGGGCAGCAATGAATCCGTCGCCGGTGGTGGTGTAGTCGGACAGGATGATGTGGCCGGAGGGTTCGCCGCCGATATTGTAACCGTCGGCGCGCATGCGCTCGAGCACGTAGCGGTCTCCAACCGGCGTGCGGATGAGCTCGATACCGAGCCCGCCAAGATGCCGCTCGAGCCCGAGATTGGCCATCACAGTGGAGACCACGCCCGGGCGCTGGAGACGACCATCTTCCTTGAAGCTCTCGGCGATCACTGCGATGAGCTGGTCGCCGTCAATCACGTGACCACGCTCGTCCACGATCAGGACGCGGTCGGCGTCGCCGTCGAGCGCAATACCGATATCGGCGCGCATCTCGCGGACCTTATCGCAGACCGCGGTGAGATTGGTGGAACCGCAATCCTTGTTGATATTGAAGCCATCGGGGTCGACGCCGATGGCAACGACGTCGGCGCCCATCTCCCACAGCGCGGCAGGCGCCACCCGGTAGGCGGCGCCGTTGGCGCAGTCGATTACCACGCGCAGGCCTTCCAGGCTGATCGCCTTCGACAGGGTCAGCTTGGCGAATTCGATGTAGCGGTCCTGCACGCCGTCGATGCGTTTGGCACGGCCAAGATCGCGGGCTCCGGCGAGCCGCCTGGAGAGGTCGGAATCAAGCAGCTCTTCGATCTCGGCCTCGACCTGATCGGACAGCTTGAAGCCGTCCGGGCCAAACAGCTTGATCCCGTTGTCGTCGAACGGATTGTGCGAGGCGGAGATCATCACACCGAGGTCGGCGCGCATGGATTTCGCAAGCATGCCGATTGCCGGGGTCGGGATCGGTCCGGTCAGCAGAACGTCCATGCCGACCGAGGTGAACCCGGCGACCATCGCATTCTCGATCATATAACCGGAGAGGCGCGTATCCTTGCCGATCAGGACACGATGGCGGTGTTCGCCGTTACGGAATATGAGCCCGGCGGCCTGGCCAACCTTGAGCGCGAGCTCCGGCGTAATCACCCGGTTGGCCCGTCCACGGATGCCATCGGTTCCGAAATAACGACGAACCATGGAATTACCCCCTGAACGCCACTGACGCCGGCCCGCGCGGATTCCTCGTTTCTTGCTGTCTTGCCAGCGGAGCCCGCAGCCCTGCCAGTTCTGTATAGTACGGTCAAGGCGGTGAATTTACTTCAAAAATTGTGAGTAATCATTACCGCCCGCTGTTAACCCCTTGCCAGCCCGCCGCACGGCCCTCGGGAAGTGCCCAACGGCGGGCCGTTTCGCCCCTACGAGCCCTGTGCTACCGGATTGGAGCGCCCCAGCAAGAGCCGCCCCATGAAGAACGTCACCTGCATCGAGGACCTGCGTACGCTCGCCCGTCGCCGGGTGCCGCGCGCATTTTTCGACTATGCCGACAGCGGCTCCTACAATGAGGAGACGTTGCGCGCCAACCGGGCCGACCTGGAAACCATCAAGCTGCGCCAACGGGTGCTGGTCGACGTTTCCGAGCGCAGCCTCGCCACCACCATTGTCGGGCAGAAGGTGGCCGCGCCGTTCGCGCTGGCACCAATCGGGCTTTGCGGCATGCAGCACGGCGATGGCGAGATCCTCGCGGCACGGGCTGCCGATGCGGCTGGCATCCCGTTCACACTGTCGACCATGTCGATCTGTTCGATCGAGGACGTCGCGGAGGCAACGGGAAAGCCGTTCTGGTTCCAGCTCTATGTGATCAAGGATCGCGGCTTCTCGAGGGACATCCTCGGTCGTGCGGCCGCCGCCAAATGCAACGCACTGGTGCTCACCGTCGACCTGCAGGTGCTCGGTCAGCGCCACCGCGACATCAAGAACGGCATGACCGTGCCGCCGGAAATCCGCCTGAAGAACGTCATCGACGTCGCCACAAAGCCGGCCTGGGCCTGGAGCATACTGAACGGCAGGCGCAAGACCTTCGGCAATCTCGCCGGCCATGTGAAGGGGATGGGCAACGTCAACCAGCTGGCCCAGTGGATCGGACAACAGTTCGATCCGGCGCTGAGCTGGAAGGACGTTGAATGGATCAAGAAGATCTGGCCGGGCAAGCTGATTATCAAGGGGCTTCTTGACGTCGACGACGCGAAGACCGCGGTCAAGCTCGGCGCCGATGCCGTCGTGGTGTCGAACCATGGCGGACGCCAGCTCGACGGTGCGCCGTCGTCAATCTCCGCACTGCCGGCAATTGCGGACGCGGTCGGCTCCGACACGGAGGTGCTTTTTGACGGGGGTATTCGCACCGGTGCCGACCTGCTGCGGGCACTTGCACTCGGCGCGCATGCCTGTCTGATCGGCCGCGCCTATGTCTACGGGCTGGGCGCGGGAGGTGAGACGGGCGTCGGCAAGGCGATCGATATCCTGAAGAACGAGCTCAGCGTTGCCATGGCGCTGACCGGCGTCAGCCGCATCGGCGACATTGACCGCAATCTCATCGTTGGTGCCAAAGCGGAGAAGAAACCACCCGCCCGCTCACGCACACGCAAACCGGCCGCACAACGCTAGCAAAGTGGCAGCGTCTCACTGTGTCTGCGAGGGAGGGCTTGCGCTGTCTTGCCAAAGGCCCCTGCGCATGCGACCCCGAACCCCATGACGGCAGAAGTCATTATCGAAGGCGGCGCACGGCTTGATCCCGATCCCCTGCGGGCGGCCGTACTTGGCGAGGTCCATGCGCGTCCCTTCACGGCCCTGGAAACACCGCGCCGCATCCTGCATTTTGCATTCGACACGGACGCCAGGGCGGCCGCCGCCGACCGCAGGGCATTGTCGGATTTCTGTGCGCGGCGAGGTCTAGATCCGCTGAAAGACGGTGCCAAGCACCACCGGATGACGCTCGGCGGCGCCATTCTGCGTTGGGAGCAACATTCCGAATTCACCACCTATACCTGGGAGTTTCCGTCAGAGGCCGCGACTCCGTTCAGCCCAACAGCATCGTCGGTCGCCACGCCAATGGCCAGCTTGCCCCAGCCCGGCCCGCTGCTGGTCGCACTCGACCTGCACCTGATGCCGGCGCAGAAGGACATGGTTTTCGATCGATGGTTCAACCGCGGCAGCATCGCCGTTGGCGGCAACAGCGAAGGTGACGCACTCTTCGCCACCGACTTTCAGATCGACCCCGACGGCTTCGTGCGCATTCTGTTGACAGACCGCGGTATGTCGCCCGAGCGCACCGGCGCGCTGGTTCAGCGGATTATCGAGCTGGAAACCTACCGCACGCTGGCGCTGCTTGGCCTGCCCGAAGCACAGCGGCTGGCGCCATCGATCAACCGCATCGAGGAGCGCCTTGCCGAGGTCACCGAGGAAATGCGCCGCTCCGATCAGCTGGTCGACAATCACCGCCTGCTTGATGAATTGACCGCGCTCGCGGCGGAGCTGGAAGCGGGCGCTGCCGCCAGCCATTTTCGCTTTGGTGCCAGCCGCGCCTACAACGAGATCGTTCAGTTGCGCCTGCAGGCCATCGGCGATCGCAAGGAGGGGGACTACCCCACATGGTCTTCTTTCCTGGCGCGACGGATGCAGCCGGCAATGCGTACCTGCGCAAGCACGGCAGAACGGCAGGCAACGCTATCCGAGAAACTTGCGCGCGCGGCAAATCTGCTGCGCACAAGGGTCGACGTCGAACTCGAGCGGCAGAATCGCGATCTTCTCAAATCGATGAATGAGCGCACGCGGCTGCAATTGCGGCTGCAAACAACGGTCGAAGGCCTGTCTGTCGCCGCGGTCAGCTACTACGTGGTCGGCCTGTTCGGCTATCTCGCCAAGGGTCTGCACGACCGGGGTGTGCCCATCGACACCACGCTGGCGACCGCATTGTTCGTGCCGGTCGCCGTGCTCGGGATCTGGTGGATGGTGCGTCGTATTCGCAAACGTCACATCGCGGGATCGGAGTAGTCGCTCCCGCGTGCCCGGGTTTGCGCGATGCCGTCTCCGCGAGACCGGGCGATCCGGCAATCGCAATCCTTTGAAGGGACGGACCGGCTTAACCGCGGTAGCATTGGGACCGCGGAATGCCCCGCCTTCACAGATCATGACACAGTGATCTTGCCGCCACGTCGAGAGGCCCTGCCATGCGTACCGAGCGCTTCGAATTTCCCAACGCCAGAGGTGAGCAGCTCGCAGCGACGCTCGATCTGCCACTGGGCGAACCGACCGCTTTCGCGCTGTTCGCCCATTGCTTCACCTGCGGCAAGGACATTCTTGCCGCCAGGCGCATTGCCGAGCGGCTCTCGACGCACGGCATTGCCGTGCTGCGCTTTGATTTTACCGGTCTGGGCGGCAGCGAAGGCGAGTTCGCCAATACCCATTTTTCCTCCAATGTCGACGACCTCGTCGCCGCCGCAGACCATTTGCGTAAAACCCGCGCGGCGCCGGCCATTCTCATCGGCCACAGCCTTGGCGGTGCCGCCGTGCTCGCCGCCGCCCATCGTGTTGCCGAGGCGCGTGCGGTGGTCACCATCGCTGCCCCGTGCGACCCCGATCACGTGACCGGCCTGTTCAAGGACAAGATCGGGACCATCCGCGACCAGGGCGAGGTCGAGGTGCGGCTCGCCGGCCGGCCCTTCCGCATCAGCCGCGAGTTCCTCGACGATGTCGCCGAGCAGCGGCTGCAGGACTGCCTCGCCACGTTGCGCAAGGCGCTGCTGGTTTTCCATTCACCCACCGACGATATCGTCGGGATCGAGAACGCCTCACACATTTTCACAGCTGCCAAACATCCGAAGAGCTTCGTCTCGCTCGACAAGGCCGACCACCTGCTGAGCAAGAAGGGCGACGCGACCTATGTCGCCGACGTCATCGCTGCCTGGGCCGATCGCTATCTCGACAGGCCGGCGAGTATTGCCAAGGCCGAAAGTGAAACCGGCGTGGTGACGGTGCGCGAAACACGGGGCGGCAAGTTCCAGCAGGAGATCCTGAGCGGCCCGCACCGTTTTCTCGCCGACGAGCCGGTCAAGCTCGGCGGACTCGACTCAGGACCCGGTCCCTATGATCTGGTGCTGGCGGGACTGGGTGCCTGCACCGCCATGACGATCCGGCTTTATGCCGATCGCAAGCAATTGCCGCTCGACCGTGTGACG
>CAZUDR010000272.1:0-5180 GCA_964618715.1 uncultured Undibacter sp.
CCGTCACATAGGCCAGGAGAAACAGCGCGGCGACCGAACAGTGGAACACGCGCACGAACGGGTCCCAGACCTTGACCGTTGCCGGCGGCCTCGCGCCGCCGGCTTCGATCGCGTGGTTGACGCTCGTCATTACCGCGCGCCGGTCAGAGCTGGCCGACGATCTTGCCGCTGGTCGGATCGACGAACAGCTCGACCCGCCTGCCGTTCTTGTCGAGTGTATAGAGCTCGCCGCAGGCCTTCTTCAGCTTGGCCTTCCGCACCCTGTAGCCCTGGGCCTCGACCCTGGCCTGCAGCTCCTGGATCGACAGCCACTGGCTCGGCGGCGCCGCGGTGCAGGGACGGCCGAGGCTGCCGGCGTGAGCGGCAGCGGCGGTGGCGAGCAGGGCAGCGGCAGCGGCAGCGGTCACGATGGTGATCTTGCGCATGGGGGTTCTCCGGTTTGCGTGGCCCGGCCACGACATGCGGCGGGCCACGCACTGACCTTGGCAGAGGCGCGCTGACAGCCGCCTATTGATCCATGTCAGCGATTTGTCAGGTCGGTAAGGGCATTGTCCGCCCATGCGTTTACGTGGCCTTCCGGCGTTCCTCGCAGTGCCCCTGATGGCCGCCGCCCTGCTCTCGGCGGCGCCGGCCGCGTTGGCGCGCGACCACGACAAGGACCGCCGTGACGAAGTCCGCCGCGCGGTCGAGGCCGGCGAGATCAAGTCGCTCGCTGACATCCTCGCCGCCGTGCGCGGCGAGCTTCCGGGCGAGGTCGCCGGCGTCGAAATCGAGCGCGAACACGGCCGCTGGCTTTACGAATTCCGAGTCGTCGACAGCAAAGGTCGCCTGTACGAAGTCTATGTCGACGCGCGCAGCGGCGAGATCGAAAAGATCAAGGAGAAGTAATGCGCCTGCTGCTTGTCGAGGACGACCGGCGGATCGCTAACGATGTCGAGGGCGCGCTCAAGGCCGCCGGCTATGTGGTCGAGACCGTTCGCGACGGCGAGGAAGCCTGGTTCCGTGGGGACACCGAGGACTACGGCGCCGTCATCCTCGACCTCGGCCTGCCGGGCATGGATGGCCTCGCGGTGCTCAAACGCTGGCGCGCGAACGGCCGCACCATGCCGGTGCTGATCCTGACCGCGCGCGGCAGCTGGGCCGAGCGCGTCGACGGCATTGACGCGGGCGCCGACGACTATCTGCCGAAACCATTCCGCATGGAGGAATTGCTGGCGCGGCTGCGCTCGATCGTGCGGCGCTCCGCCGGCCACGCTTCCTCGCTGGTCGTTGCCGGCGACATCGAACTCGACGAACGCCAGATGAAGGTGAGCGTGCGCGGCGTGCCGGTCGCTCTGTCGCCGCTGGAATACCGGCTCGTCGCCTATCTCCTGCGTCATCGCGGCCGCGTGGTATCGCAACACGAGTTGGACGAGAACATTTACGGACACGGTGAAGACCACGACTCCAACGCACTCGAGGTGCTGGTCGGCCGCGTGCGCAAAAAGCTCGGTCCCGAACTGATCGAGACACGGCGCGGATTCGGCTATCTGGTGCCGGAGACGTCGCCGTGACATGGGGCTCGCTGCGGCTGCGGCTGGTGGCCGGCGGCATTGCCGCCATCCTGGTGGCGCTGACCATTGCCGGCGCCGGGCTGACGTTCCTCTTCGAACGTCATGTGACCCGCACCATCAGCGACGATCTCGATATCTATCTCAAGCAACTGGTCGCCGGCATCGATACCGATGCGCAGGGCAAGCTGGTGGTGAGCCAGCCGCCGGCCGATCCGCGGTTTGGCGATCCGCTGTCGGGCCTCTACTGGCAGGTGTCCGCCGACCGCGGCCAGGTGCTGCGTTCGCGCTCGCTGTGGGATACGGCGCTCGCGCTGCCGCAGGACGAACCGTCGCCCGGCGAACTGCATCATCACGTCATCCCGGGTCCGGCCAAGGCGCGGCTGCTGGTCAGCGAACGTCGCGTGCTGCTCACCATCGGCGGCCGGCATGCCCCGGTGCGCGTCGCTGTGGCAACCGATCTCGCGCGCATATCGGCGGCCGTGTCGAGTTTCGCCAGGGATCTGGCGATGGCACTCGGCGTGCTCGGCCTGGTGCTGGTGATTGCCACTTCGATCCAGGTTGCACTCGGCTTGCGCCCGCTCGATGCGCTCCGCCGCGGCGTCGCCGAGATCCGCTCGGGGAAGCGCGAGCATCTGCCTGAGGAAGTCCCGGCCGAAGTGAAGCCGTTGGTCGAGGAAGTCAACGGACTGATCGATGCGCAGGAGCGCGAGATCGAACGTTCGCGCAGCCGCGCCGCCGATCTGGCGCACGGGCTGAAGACGCCGCTCGCGGCGCTTGCGGCCGATGCCGCCCGCCTGCGTGAGCGCGGCGAAGCGGACATCGCGCAACAGATCGACGTCGTCGGCGAGGCCATGCGCCGCCATGTCGACCGCGAGCTCGCTCTCGCACGCTTGCGCGGCGGCGCCCGACAGCGCGCCGGCCAGTCGACCGCGCCAGGACCGCTCATCGATTCCCTGATCGCAACGCTGGCACGCACGCCGGACGGCCATCGTGTGACATTTGATACAGCGGTGGACGACAACATGCGGGTACCGCTCGATCGTACCGACCTGGCGGAAGTGCTCGGCAATCTCCTGGAAAATGCCGCCCGTCATGCCGCCACGCGCGTGCGCATCGGCAATGAGCACACCGCGATTGTGGTCGAGGACGATGGCGAGGGCATCGCCCCGGACCGCATCGCCGGCGTGCTGGAGCGCGGGGGCCGGCTCGACGAGCGCGGCGGTGGCGCCGGCCTCGGCCTCGCCATCGTGCAGGACGTGCTTGGCGCCTATGGCTGGCGGCTCGACATCGCGGCCTCGGACCTCGGTGGACTGAAGGCGACCATCGCACCGGAGAATGGCGCGGCGGCCGGGACCGCCCGGCCTGCCGAGGTCGCCGGCTAGACCGGCGCCGTTCCCGCCTGCAGGGCGGAGAGCAGATCGGTCGACCCCTGCACTGCGACCCGCTGATGGTAGAGGCGCAAGCCGTAAACGCCGCCCAGCTCGGCGCCATTGCCGGCACGGCCGGGGCCGCCGTGATGACACTGCGGCATGACGATGCCGTGCCCGGTGTGGGCGTCGGCGATCGACGGCTCCACCGCCAGCACGCGGCCGTTGGATGCGCCCAGTTCGACGGCCGCCCGCGCCAGGAAATCACGGTCCTCGCCATAGACGGAGGCGACCAGCGAGCCGCCGCCGCGCGCCACCAGCGCGAAGGCGTCGGCTTCATCCCTGTAGGGAATGAGGGTGGCGCAGGGTCCGAACACTTCCGTGTCATGCACCGCCTGCCCATCGCCGTTCCCTGACTTGAGCAGCGTCGGCGCAACGAAGGCGGACTTGCCGCCGTCGATGCCGTCGAGCTTCGGTGCATCCGGCCCGCCGGTGACAAACTGCGCCTCGCGCGCCAGACGGCCGATGCCGTCCAGCGCGGCCGCCTGCTGGGCACGGGTGACCAGCGGCCCCATGCGCGTTTTCTCGTCGCGCGGGTCGCCGACCGTGGTCTTGCCCAGCCGGGCAGCAAGCGCGTCGGTGACCGCGTTCGCCTGCTGCGCCGGCACGAAAACGCGGCGGATGGCGGTGCATTTCTGCCCCGCCTTCACGGTCATTTCGCGTGCAACCTCCTTGACGAAAGCGTCGAATGCGGGCGTGCCGGCACCGACGCCGGGAGCCAGCAACGCGGCATTGACGCTGTCGGCCTCCACGTTCACCCGCGCACCACGCGACAACACATTGGGATGCGCGGCAATCCTCCTGGCGGTGGCCGAAGAGCCGGTGAAGGCGATGACGTCGTCAGCGGTGACGTGGTCGAGCAGGTCGCCGATGCCGCCGCACAACAGGCTGAGCGCGCCGTCGGGCAGCACCCTGGCGGCGATCACATCCTTCACCATCTGCTGGCTGAGCAGGCACGTGGCCGAGGCGGGCTTGGCCAGCATCGGCATGCCGGCAAGCAGCGTGCAGGCTGCTTTCTCCCACAGGCCCCAGCTCGGGAAATTGAAGGCGTTGATGTGCACCGCCACGCCGTGACGCGGCACCAGCATATGCATGGCCTGGAAGTTTTCCGCCTTGGCGAGCCGCACCGGCTTGTCGTCGACGAGCGCCCTGGCATCGCCCAGCGTACCGCCGAGCCGGGCGTAGTATTTCAGCGTACCGATGCCGCCGTCGATGTCGATGGCGGCGTCGATCTTCGTGTTGCCGGAATTGGCGATGGCGATTTCTTCGTAGCGCGCACGGTTGGCGACGAGCACGTCCGCTATTGCGCCGAGCAACTTCGCGCGCTCCGCATAGGAGAGCGAACGCAAGGCCGGCCCGCCCTTCCCGCGCGCGAAGGCCAGCGCGACATCCAGACTGAGTCCTTTGGCGCTGGCGGTCCCCAGCACGTTGCCGTTGGTGGGGTCGACCAGTTCGGTTTCGACACCCTGCCCGCGTTGCCACCGACCGCCCAGATAACTTTCAAGCGATTCCCCGGCCGCCATTACATCCTCCCCGTTTTCCTGTCATTCCGGCAGGCCGGAAAGCGGCGGGGCCGGAATCCGTACTCCGCAACAGGGAATATGGATTCCGGGCTCGTCCGCTCTCGCCTGACGGCTTCGGCGGACATCCCGGAATGACATCGTTGTCTTGCGTCGCCGCTGTTACGCGTCGGCGATCTTCACATATTCGAAGTCGCCGGGCTTGTTGTCGATGCCGACCTTGGGCGGCGCGATCCAGCTGGCGAACCTGCCTGCCTCCGTCTCCGGCTGCATCAGGCTCTCGATGAAATCCTTGTCCGCTTCCGACGGCAGGAAATCGGTCCGCCGCTTTGTCCAGTCCGCGGGCGAGAGGATGTTGCCGTCGACATCGGCGTTGGTGCGCGAGAACTCGCCGATGTGACGATGGAAGGCCACGTGCGGCAGCTTGATCTGGAACGGGATGCCGTTCTGCTCGATGACCTTGTTCCAGCGGTGCACGCCGGCATTGCAGTCGGCCACGTAGTCGTCGCGCAGCCGCATGTTGAGGGCCGACAGCGCCGGCGCATTCTCGTTCTGCACCTTGCCGTCGATCAGGCGCAGAACGGGATATTTGTCACTTTCGAGCGCGTGGTCATCGTCCAGCCGGTGCTCGCGATAACGCCCCTTGAGGCCGGCGTGGAACGCATTGGCGGCGTTGGTCG
>CAZUDR010000273.1:0-5145 GCA_964618715.1 uncultured Undibacter sp.
GCTTGAGATCCGCCGGCGAGATCAGCACCGAGAACGCCTCGCACCAGATCACCACGCTGGGGAATTGCTTCAGGTCGACGCCGGCGGGGATCGCGTAGCGCTGGCTGCCCTTGAACGCGCGCAGGCGGCCAAGATCGACGAACATGGCGTCCTTGACCGCCGCGGCATCGCGGACGTTGGCCTTGGGCACCAGGTAGACGTGATATTTCGGCCCCGGCCCGACTTCGAAGTCCGGCTCGAGGAACACCGCGCGCTGATAAACACTGACCTTGCCCTTGCCGTAGTGGACCGGGTCGGACAGATCGACATGGATGAAGTTGCCGGTGGCGACCGGCTGCTGCGTTCGATCGGCCTCACTCAGCTGCTCGGCCGCCGGCGGCGGCGGAAACACGTAGGGAAACAGGAAGAAGCCGAGCGCGACGCCGAAGCCGGTGCCGAGAATGCCGCCGATGAGGAAAATAGCCAGTCCGCGCCAGAACCTGCGCATGGTCACCCCCCGTTTGCGCGACAAGGCTAGCGCGACCGGCGGCCGCCGTCACGCCGGCAGCGATCATGTCACGGGACAAGGTCAGTCCGCGGTCGGCAGCCGCCGCATGGTGAATTCGATGGTGTCGCCGGGCAGTTCGCGCCAGCTTTCGATCTCGGTCATGTAGGCCGCCTTGGGATAGCGGTCGAAGAATTCGCGGGCCTTGGCGCGCGCCGCCGCCCGCGGCAGCGAGAAGGTCTCGCGCCGGAAACTGTCGGTGCGCGCCGGCCGCGCGGCCAGACGCCGGGACATGCGTTGCGCCAGATCGGCGGGGCGTCGCGTATAGCTCATGTGAATAATTTAATGCCGGCGCGGCGGCGAAACCAGCCGGCCCGGCGCGACCCCCGCAACGCTATTGCGCGCCCTGCACTGCCGCTTCGGCGATACGCGTCAGTGCGTCTTCATCCTGCGGGAAATCGGCCGCGATCCACGCGTCCTCTGCCGCCCTCATGGCAGCGCCCAGCGCCGGGCCCTTTTCAAGCCCGCGCGCCATCAGGTCCGCGGCCCTGATCGGAAAGGCGGGGGCGGTCCAGCGCCGCGGCATTCCGGCCAAGGTCTGCCACCCCCGGTCGCTGGCACCCGCATCGGACCGCGACCAGGCCAGCAGCACCCGGTCGGTGAACCGTTCCGGCCCGAGCCGGTAGAGCAGAGCGCGTGCGCCCTGCTCGCCCATGCCCGGCGATATCCGGCGCCAGCCGTCACCCATGCTCGCGAGCCGCTCGTGTTCGCTGTTGGAGAGTCGCAGCCTTTC
Source organism: uncultured Undibacter sp. (assembly GCA_964618715.1). Classification (GTDB taxonomy): domain Bacteria; phylum Pseudomonadota; class Alphaproteobacteria; order Rhizobiales; family Xanthobacteraceae; genus Pseudolabrys. The sequence goes on from CAZUDR010000273.1 coordinate 1,278, forward strand.
CCACAGCCGTTCGGCATCCTCGGGGGTCGCCACCGCCAGCGCACCGAGCCGGCGCACCGGGTCGGACGCAAGTCCCGACGCTGCCTCGGCCTTGGCCATGTTCTCGTAGGCACCGAAGTAGGAGACGCCACCGAGCACGCGCAGCAGCAGCCCGGCATCCGCCATGGAAATCAGCGACGGCATCGCATGTGGCGCCACCACCAGCTTCATCATTTCCATGCGCACGCGCTCGCGCGACAGCTGATCGAGCCCGGCCCGGCCCGCGACGCAGGCGACGATGCCTTCGGCATAAGGGTGCTCGCTCGTCCCGTAGGCGGCGTCGAACCGGAAGAAGCGCAGGATGCGCAGATAGTCTTCCTCGATACGCTTCTGCGGGTCGCCGATGAAACGGATACGGCGGGCGGCGAGATCGTCGAGCCCGCCGACATAGTCATGGACGGTGCCGTCGCGGCTTGCCGACAGCGCATTGATCGTGAAATCGCGCCGCTCGGCGTCGGCCCGCCAGTCGCGGCCGAACGCTACCTTGGCGTGGCGGCCGTAGGTTTCCACGTCCTGCCGCAGCGTGGTCACCTCGAACGGGTGCCTGTCGATCACCACGGTGACGGTGCCGTGCTCGATCCCGGTCGGCACCGCCTTGAAGCCGGCGGCCTCGACGCGCCGCACCACTTCATCCGGCACGGCGGTGGTGGCGACGTCAATTTCGGCGATCGGAACGTCGAGCAGTGCGTTGCGTACGGCGCCGCCGACAACGCGCGCTTCCTCGCCGTCACGGTCCAGCACCTCGAGCAGCCGCGGCAGGGGCCCCGCGGTGAGCCACGGCGCGCCCTCGAGCTTGCGCGAGGTGCGCCCGTTGACGCTCATCGGGTCGTCCCCGGCACGAACTTTCCGTCCTCCATGTGCGCGGGCACGTAGGTCGAGCCCGGCGCCGCGCCCTTGAAGTTGGCGAAGTAGAGAAAACTGCCTATCACCAGCAGGAACGAGATGATGCCCAGCGTCAGAATGCGCGACAGCGGCCAGGATTCCGGATCCATGACGCCGGCCCGCGTCGCCCACAGGAACACGGAATAAAGCACGAACGGGATAGCGAACAGCAGGAGCTCGGTAAGCAGCGGACGGATCATTGCCCCGCCCCCGACCCGCGCCGTTTCACCGATCCCGCGCCGTATGCAATACAGGAAAAACAACTCGAAATCGTCCGGCCCATGATCACTCCCGATAAATTCGATCGTACAGATTGCGCATGATACCCGCAGTCACACCCCAGATGTACCGCTCACCGAACGTGAACGCATAGTAGTGCCGGGTCATGCCCTGCCAGTCGCGCGCGTGGCGCTGCACATTGCCCTGGTCCATGAGAAATGCGAGCGGCACCTCGAAAGTGGCGTCGACCTCGCTCCTGTTGAGCGTCAGGGAAAAGCCGGGCTCCACCCGCGCAATGGTCGGCACGATGCGGTAGCCGAGCGTCGTCATGTAGACGTCGAGATAGCCGATCGGCGCGACGAAGGAGCGCTCGAGCCCGATCTCCTCCTCCGCCTCGCGCAGCGCGGAATCGAGCGGACTGGCATCGTGCTTGTCGATCTTGCCGCCGGGAAACGAGATCTGCCCCGGATGATCGGGCAGATGCTGCGCTCTCTGCGTCAACAAAACCGTTGGCTCCTTGTAGTCGATTACTGCCACCAGTACCGCGGCCGGCCGGATCGGACGCACCTCCGCGATCTTCTGCATCACCGGATCGGCGTCATGATCGCCACGCTTTGGCGTCACACCGGGATCGGCAAGGCCTGCCGGCACATCAAGGGTGAGCCGCGCGTTGGCGCGCGCGAAAAACTCGCTGCCGGACAGCGCCTCCGTCGCCTCCCCCATCAGGCGAACTCCCGCAGCGCGCTGGCTTCGGCCATGACGAAGAACTCGCCGCAGGACCTGACCCCGAACATGGTCCGGCCGCCCACCTCGCGCTCCTCACCGAGGTCGACCAGGTCGTAGAACAGGGCCCGCGTCACTTTGGCCCAGAGGTCGCGGCGGACGTGCACATAGGGCTTGAGGCCCCCCGTCTCGGGCTCGGGGACGAATTTGAGCGTGTGCCCGGGGCCGGCTTCGACCCACTCGTCCACATTGGTGCGGAAACGAAGGATCTGCTCCCCGTTGGCAGCCGGACTCTTGTCCACCTGCAGCTCGACCGCCAGAAACGGGGCGTCCACAACGACCAGCCCGACTTTCTCCACAGGGGTGACCAGGAAGTACCGGTCGCCCTCGCGCTTGAGGATGGACGAAAACAGCTTGACCAGCGGCAGCCGCCCAATCGGGCTGTTCTGGTAGTACCAGGTCCCGTCGGCACCGATCTTCATGTCGATATCCCCGCAAAACGGGGGATTCCAGCGCTCCACCGGCGGCGGGCCCTTTCCCTTTTCGCGGGGCAGGGATGCCGCGATCGCGTCCAGTCCGCTTTGCCCTGTCTTCGCCATTGTTATTCCAACCTAGTTGGCTACCGGATTGGCTGTTCGCATCTTCGTGATCGCCCGCTCCGGCGGCGGAAGATAGCGTAAGCTTGGCCCCGGACTGCGGCAGATTCGACCCGACGACCGCACGAAATTCGCCTCTGGTGCGTTTGTTGCATAGATGGATTCTGCCCGGCGAGGGTTAGGCCGGTATGCATGGCAGGTGCGACGAAAGGAACACAAGACATGGCCTCGGCAAGCGGTGAAAGCTTGGAAAAACTGGAAGACATGATCGTGCGCGCGGCGGAATCGACGGCCGCCCACGTGCGTGCCGCCAAGGAGGCCATCGGCGCGGTCATTTACGGGCAGGACACTGTCGTCGAAAACGCGCTGGTTACGGTGCTTTCCGGCGGTCACGCCCTGCTGGTCGGGGTGCCCGGCCTCGCCAAGACCAAGCTGGTGGAGACGATGGGCATCGTCCTCGGCCTGGACGCCCGCCGCATCCAGTTCACCCCTGACCTGATGCCCTCCGACATCCTCGGCACCGAGGTGCTGGAGGAGAGTCCGGGCGGCAAGCGCAGCTTCCGTTTCATCTCCGGCCCTGTATTCGCGCAACTGCTCATGGCCGACGAAATCAACCGTGCCTCCCCGCGCACCCAGTCGGCTCTGTTGCAGGCGATGCAGGAGCAGCACGTGACCGTCGCAGGAGCCCGCCACGATCTGCCCAAGCCGTTTCATGTGCTGGCGACACAGAACCCGCTCGAGCAGGAGGGCACATATCCCCTGCCCGAGGCGCAACTCGACCGCTTCCTGATGGAAATCGACGTCGACTACCCGGACCTCGAGGCCGAACGCAAAATTCTCTTCGACACCACCGGCGCCGAGGACACCCGCGCCAAGCCTGCGATGACCGCCGAGGACCTGATTGCCGCGCAGCGGCTGGTGCGCCGGTTGCCGGTCGGTGAATCGGTGGTCGAAGCGATCCTCAAGCTGGTGCGCTCGGCGCGCCCCGGCCCGGAGTCCGGTGACATCGGCAAGCTGATCGCCTGGGGTCCCGGCCCGCGCGCGAGCCAGGCCCTGATGCTGGCAGTGCGCGCCCGTGCCCTTCTTGATGGCCGTTTCGCGCCGTCGGCCGACGACGTGCTCGAACTCGCCGAGCCGGTGCTCAAGCACCGCATGGCATTGACCTTCTCTGCCCGCGCCGAAGGCGAAACCGTACCGAACGTGATCCGCCAGCTGAAGGCGCGCATCGGATAGCCGGCGATGGCGGAGCAGCGGGCGAGCGATATCGAGACCAGTGCGGTACGTCAGGCCAGTGGTGGCGCCCGCACGCTCGCCGAGTCCATGCCGCGGCTCATCCTGGAAGCGCGGCGCGTGGCCTCCACCGTGATCCATGGCCTGCACGGCCGGCGACGCCCCGGTCCTGGTGAAAA
>CAZUDR010000274.1:0-5141 GCA_964618715.1 uncultured Undibacter sp.
CTACAAGCGCGCCAAGCTTATCATCAAGCTGGCCAACGACATCGCCGGTGTTGTCAACGCAGATCCGGTCGTCGGCGACCGGTTAAAGGTCGTGTTTACGCCGAATTACAGCGTCAGCCTCGCCGAGGCGATCATTCCGGCCGCCGACCTGTCGGAGCAGATTTCCACCGCCGGCATGGAAGCCTCCGGCACCGGCAACATGAAGCTTGCGCTCAACGGCGCCATCACCATCGGCACGCTCGACGGTGCCAATATCGAGATTCGCGAGAAGGTCGGCGCCGACAACATCGTCATCTTCGGCATGAATGCGACGGAGGTGGAGCGCACGCGCGACCTCGGCTTCACCGGCGCGGAAGCGGTCGATGAGTCGCCGCGGCTGGCGGCCGTCATCGATGCGCTGGGCAACGGCGCCTTTTCGCCCGAAGATCCGGCACGTTATGCGCCGATCGTGCGCTCGCTGCTGGCCGAAGACCGCTTCATGGTGGCGGCCGATTTCGACGCCTACTGGGATGCGCAGCGCACGGTCGACCGGCTGTGGCGCACCCCGTCCGACTGGTGGCGCATGAGCATTCTCAATACCGCGCGCATGGGCTGGTTCTCCTCCGACCGCACGATCCGCGAATACGCCCGCGATATCTGGCGCGTGCCCGTCGGCTAGAGGCTGCGGCCACTCCTGGCGAAGGCGTCCGCCACGCGCCGCAAGCCTGCGTGGTCCTCCAGGTCCTCCAGCGGCAGCGGCAGCTTGCGCCGCCAGTTGGGATGCTCGGTGGTGGTGCCGGGGATGTTCACCTGGTCGAGCGCGCCGAACACGTCATCGAGCGACACTGCCACCAGCCGCGACGGGGTCGTGGCGAGGAATGCGGCCACCGCCGCGATGTCGGCATCATCGTTGTTCGTGCGTTCGGAAAGAATGTCGCGCAGCTTGCGGTGCGCCTGGTCACGCGCCTCGTCGCTTTCGCCGGGGTCGAGTCCGAAGCTGCGCCTGACGGCCATGTCGTGCTTCTCCAGCCAGCCGCGAAGCGTCGGCAGGTCGTGGGTATCGAAGGTGGCAAGCGCACCTTCGGGATAGGCTTCCGGCGGCTTGAAGCGGCCGTCGCCCTCGCGCTCGAACAGCATGACCCGGTAGCACCACAGCCCCCAGCGCGCGATCGTTTCGCGGAAACCGCCGGGCACCGTACCGAGGTCCTCGCCGATCACGATGCAGCGGTACTTCCGGCTCTCCTCGGCGACGACCCGCAGCATCTGGAGAAAGGGCAGGCGCACATACGCGCCCTGCGTCGCCTCCATGCCGAGCGGGATCATGAACTGTCGCTGCAGGCCGAGCACGTGGTCGAGACGGATGGCACCCGCATGGCGCATGGCGGCTGCCATCAACTGGCGCATCGCGCGGAAGTCATGCGCCGGCAGGACGTGCGGATTGAGCGGTGCCAGGCCCCAGTCCTGGCCGTGCGGGTTGAATTCGTCGGCCGGCGCGCCGAGGGACACATCCGCAAGCGCGGCGCCGTGATTGGTCCAGGCATCGGCACCGTGACGGTCAATGCCGACGGCGAGATCGACATATAGCCCGACCGGCATTCCGTGACGGGCCGCGGCATCCATGCAGGCGCCGAGCTGGCGGTCGGCGGTCCACTGGACAAACTCCTCGAACTCGACCGCCTCCCTGTTTGCGCGGCGGAAGTCATCGAGCTGGGCAAGTTCGGGGTTGCGCCAGGGTGCCGGCCATTGCGGCCACGGCAACGGCGCGTAACGCCGGCGCAGCGTCTCGAAACAGGCAAAGCGCAGCAGGGACTCCCCCTGCTCCTTCCGATAGGCGTCGAAGTCGGCGCGGCGTTGCCGGCTCCCCGAGTCGCGAAAGGACACATAAGCAAGACGAAGACCGTGCAGCTTGGCTGCGGCCACGCGCGCATACGCAATCATCCCGGTCTCGCGCAATGCCGCGACTTCCGCTTCCAGTCCTGTCGCCGCCGGACCGGGAAATTCGGGAATGGCCTCAACGTCGATGTAGAGCGGATTGATGAACAGCCGGCTGTTGGGTGCGTAGGGACTCGCTTCCTCGGCACGGTCGGGAAACAGCGCGTGCAGCGGATTGAGCCCGATGCCGGCGGCACCGCAGCCCGCCGCGTGCTGCACGAGCTGCGCGAGATCGGTGAAGTCGCCGTGTCCCCAGTTGCGCCGTGACCGCACCGCGTAAAGCTGCACCGCCAGCAGCCACAACCGGCGACCGTCGCCCTGCCACGCAGTTGTCACATCCGTCGGCGGATTGTCATCTCTTGGCGCGACGCCGCCCGCCGACATTGCGGCGATCAGCCGCGTCAATGTTTCAGGGGCAGCGGTGCAGCGCCGGCCGAAGACGTCGTAATATTCCGTCTCGATGCCCCATTTTTGGGCGGCTGCCGACAAATCATTCATCTGAAAATCTTTATTCTCCGGGCGGCAGAGCGCCGTGCGAGGATCATTAAACATTCGGAACTTTGGGCTTTTTTTGTGGTTCTTCTAAGTGGTTATTTGTGGTTCTTCTAGGTGCTCATATGTGTTCTCCTCGAGGGGTGAGGCATGAATGGATGATGCAGTCCGTACCGGCATGAGCATGCGAGCACATTCCTTCACCGATGCGTGGGATGTCTCCCCAGCCGATCCGACAGGCCCGCGCTTTCGCATCGAGGACATCTTTCCGTGCGTCGACGGCGGCCGTTATCCCGTTAAACGCATAGCGGGCGAAACGGTAGACGTCTGGGCGGATATTTTTCGCGAAGGACATGACGTGATGGCCGCGGCGCTGTTGTGGCGCCCGGAGTCCTCAGCCGATTGGCACCGCGAGCCGATGCAGTTTCACAGCAACGACCGCTGGCGCGGCCAGTTCGTGCCGCCGCAGCCCGGCTGGTACCTGTTCGCCGTCGAGGCCTGGACCGATCAGTTTGCCACCTGGCGCAAGGAATTCCGGCTCAAGCAGGAAGCCGGCCAGGACGTCACCGTGGAGGCGCAGGAAGGCCACCAGATGTTGAGCGAGCTGATGCCGCGCGACCGGGCGGCGCAGCGCACGGTGGAGGCGGCCGTGAAGAAGTTCTCCACCAGGCCGGATCCGGCCGTGCTGCTTGACGAAAAGCTGGCGGCGGCAATGGAAAAGAGTGACGTGCGGCCCGACCTCAGCCGCAGCCACGTCGTGCCGCTGGTCGCCGACCGCGAGCGCGCCCGCGCCGGCGCCTGGTACGAAATGGTGCCGCGCAGCCAGAGCCCGGAGCCCGGCCGGCATGGCACGTTCGACGACTGCATCGCGCGCGTGCCGGAGATCGCAGAGCTCGGTTTCGACGTCATCTACCTCACGCCAATTCATCCGATCGGGCACACCAACCGCAAGGGCAAGAACAACACGCTGAAGGCCGGACCCGGAGATCCGGGCAGCTTCTATGCCATCGGCAGCGAGCTCGGCGGCCATGACGCCGTGCACCCCGAGCTCGGCACGCTCGAGGACTTCCGCCGGTTCGTTGCGGCCTGTCACAGGCACAACATGGAGATTGCGCTCGACATCGCCGTGCAATGCTCGCCCGATCACCCCTGGCTGAAGGAGCACCCGGAATGGTTCCGTCGCCGGCCGGACGGCACCATCAAGTTTGCCGAGAACCCGCCGAAGAAATACGAGGACATCGTCAATCCGGATTTCAGCTGCCCCGACCGCATCGCATTGTGGGAGGCGTTGCGCGACGTCTTCCTGTTCTGGATCGGGCAAGGGGTGAAGATCTTTCGCGTCGACAATCCGCACACCAAGCCGCTGCCGTTCTGGGAGTGGCTGATCCACGAGGTGCAGGCGCGTGATCCGGAGGTGCTGTTCCTGGCCGAAGCCTTCACACGGCCGAAGGTCATGAAGGCGCTGGCCAAGCTCGGCTTCTCGCAGTCCTACACCTATTTCACGTGGCGTACCGAGAAGGAGGAGATACAGGCCTATCTGAGCGAACTCACCGGCTTTCCGGAGCGCGATTTCTACCGGCCCAATTTCTTCGTCACCACGCCGGACATCCTGCCGGTGCAGTTGCAGGGCGGCGAAACCTGGCTGTTCAAGGCACGCGCCGCGCTGGCGGCGATGTTGTCGTCGAACTACGGCATCTACAACGGTTTCGAGCTGATCGAGCACGAGCCGATCCCCGGGCGCGAGGAATACATCCATTCGGAAAAATACGAACTGAAGACGCGCGACTGGAACAGACCCGGTAACATCAAGGACTATCTGCGGCGACTGAACACGATCCGCCGTCAAAACCCGGCGCTGCTGCAGACCGCGGATCTGCGCTTCCTCCTCGTCGACAATGACAGCGTGATCGGTTTCCTCAAGGAGTCGGCCGACGGCAGCAACGCGGTGGCGGGAGCCATCTCGCTGTCGGGCGCACCGCAGGAGTTCTGGCTGCATTTCGGCGATCACCAGATCGGTCCGGCCGACGGGCGAAAGGCCGTGCGCGGCATCGAGAATCTGGTCACCGGCGAACGCCGCCTGCTCGAATGGAACGGCACCCGCCTGCGTATCGACCCGCAGCAGGAGCCCGCACTGCTGTTCCGCTGTTTCGACTGAGGGGACTGCATGAACGTAAGGCCCGCGATTGAAGCCGAAGAGAAAACCGCGGACGATGACGGCCTGTGGTTCAAGGACGCCATTGTCTACCAGTTGCACGTCAAGGCGTTCCACGACAGCAACAATGACGGCATCGGCGATTTCGCCGGGCTGACCGAGCGGCTCGACTATCTGCGCGATCTCGGTGTCACCACGCTGTGGCTGCTGCCGTTCTATCCGAGTCCGGGGCGGGACGACGGCTACGACATATCCGACTACGGCGACATCAATCGCGACTTCGGCAACATGCGCGATTTCCGCCGCTTCATGCACGAGGCCAAGCGGCGGGGCCTGCGGGTCATCACCGAACTCGTCATCAATCACACCTCCGACCAGCATCCCTGGTTCAAGCGAGCCAAGCGCAGCGGGCCGGGCTCCAGCGCGCGCAACTGGTACGTCTGGAGCGACAACGACGAGAAATATTCCGGCACCCGCATCATCTTCACCGATACCGAGAAATCGAACTGGACCTGGGACGACGAGGCCGGCGCCTATTACTGGCACCGGTTCTATTCACACCAGCCCGACCTCAACTTCGACAACC
>CAZUDR010000275.1:0-5131 GCA_964618715.1 uncultured Undibacter sp.
GCGGGGACCGGCGGCTTCTCCGGGGGGAAGGTGGCCTATGCCGAATTTGCCCGTGCGCGACGTCGCGTCCATGCGGCGCGCGAGGAAGTCGCCACCTGCGCCAGTTCCGGCGCCGTCGGCACCTTCGCGCAGATCGACCCGCGCGTGGAGGCGCACGTCGCGAAAGCCATGGGGCTGCGCGTCGAGCCGGTATCGACACAGGTCATCCCGCGCGACCGCCACGCCATGTACTTTGCCACCCTCGGCGTCGTCGCCTCCTCCATCGAGCGCCTCGCTACCGAGATCCGCCATCTCCAGCGCACCGAGGTGCTGGAAGCGGAAGAATTCTTTTCCGAGAAGCAGAAGGGCTCGTCGGCGATGCCGCACAAGCGCAATCCGGTGCTGTCGGAAAACATCACCGGCCTGGCGCGCATGGTTCGCGCCTATGCCCTGCCCGCCATGGAGAACGTTGCGCTCTGGCACGAGCGCGACATCTCGCACTCATCGGTCGAGCGCATGATCGGACCGGATGCCACAGTGACCCTCGATTTCGCGCTGGCGCGGCTGGCCGGCATCGTCGACAGGCTCGTCGTCTACCCGGACGCCATGCAGAAGAATCTCGACCGCCTCGGCGGACTGATCCACTCCCAGCGCGTCATGATCGCACTGACGCAGAAAGGCGTGTCGCGCGAGGACGCCTACCGCCTCGTGCAGCGCAACGCCATGAAGGTGTGGGACGGCAGTGAAAGTGATTTCCTCGCGCTGCTCAAGGCCGACAAGGATGTCCGCGCCAGGTTGAGCGACAAGGAACTCGAGGCCGGCTTCGACCTCGATCATCATCTGAAGCACGTCGATACGATCTTTACCCGTGTGTTCGGAACCGCCTGACCCGTGCGAGACGCATCTGAAGATTTCGATTTTCTCATTCTGCCGGGATTGAGCAATTCCGGAATCAACCACTGGCAGTCATACTGGTGTCTCGCCTTTCGCGATGCCACGCGTGTCTTGCAGGATGACTGGGACGCACCAATGTTGCCGCGCTGGCTGGAAAGGCTCGACGCGGCGGTCGCCGGCGGCAGTCGGCCGGCGGTTCTGGTTTGCCACAGTCTGTCCTGTTCGCTGGCCGCGCACTGGGCGGCACGCAGCAGCCCCGGCCGCGTCGTGGCGGCATTTCTCGTTTCCCCGACTGATGTCGATTCGCCTGAACACTCACCGGAGGTTCTGCGCAACTTTGCGCCGATGCCGCTGGCACGGTTTCCGGTCCCCACGGTTGTGGTGGCGAGCGCCAATGACCCCTACGTGACGCTCGATCGTGCGAGGGTGTTTGCCGACAGCTGGGGCGCCGATTTCTGTTTTGCCGGAGAACTCGGTCACATCAATGCGGACTCGCGGCTTGGCTTCTGGCCGCAGGGCCTGCTGATGCTGGGCCAGTTGCTGGCCCGTGTGAACCACTGAAAGTGCATGTCAACCCGGTATCGGCCGGGACCGCCGTCTGCACCGCAACCAGATGCCATCACCGGGTCGTTGCCGGCCCGGTGATCAGGTCTGATGTCCGAATTACCTGTGGCGCCAGCCGCGACCGCCCCGGCCGCCGCGATAGCCATGCCGGCCGCCGCGATAATGCCAGTCCCGGCCCCGATACCAGCGGGGCCCGCTGCCAAAACTGAGGCCAAAGCTCACAACCGGCGGCGGCGCGACATAGATCGGTGGCGAATAGGCATAGGCTCCGCCGCCGGCCAGATAGCGGGCGCTGGCGAAACCGACGAGGCCACGCCATTCGACACGGCACCACGCGCCGCCGCAACCGAGCACGTCGACATGGGCGCCGGCCGGCATGGTGTCGATCACGGCGGACCGGGTCGTCGGCCGGTTCCGCAAATTGAGGTCATTGGTAACGACGGCCGCACTCGCGGCGCTTGCCGACACCAGGATCGCGCTGGCGGCCAGCGCAAGTTGTTTCATTCGCATGGTTCGTTCCATTCACGTTCGAGTTTCGATCCCGCCCCGCTCATCGTTAATAACGGTTAACGCGAAAATTCGTTTCGCACCGCCATTTACTGCTGAAACGACGCGCACCCTGCGATCCTGCTGCGACCTATTGTCACCAGCCGCCACACATGTCTTAGCTCGCTGCCCGCATGGCTGAATCGACGGCAATCCCCGCGGCCACCCCCGCCAGACCGGCCACCATTCTGGTGCTCGATTCCGGACTGGGCGGCCTCACCGTGTTCCGTGAGGTGGTCGTGGCGCGTCCTGACGCGCGCTACGTCTACATGGCGGACGATGCGGCCTTTCCGTACGGCGATGTTGATGAAGACAGGCTGATCGCGCGCGTATGCGCCGTGGTCAGCGGTGCAATCGCGGACCATTCGCCCGACCTTGTCGTGATTGCCTGCAACACGGCTTCGACGCTGGCGCTGAAGGAACTGCGCGCTCGCTTTTCCGTGCCCTTTGTCGGCACCGTGCCGGCGATCAAGCCGGCCTGCGCACAATCGAAAAGCGGGCAGGTGACGGTGCTCGGCACGCGCGCAACGGTCGGCCGTGAATACACGCGCGCGCTGATCCGGGAATTTGCAGGCGGCTGCGCAGTGTCGCTGGTCGGCTCGCCGGTTCTTGCCGGATTTGCCGAAGCCGAACTTTCCGGCGCCGCCGTCGACGATGCGGACATAGTCCGCGAGATCAAACCCTGCTTTGTCGACGAGGTGGGCCGGCGCACCGATACGGTGGTGCTCGCCTGCACGCATTACCCGTTGCTGATTGATCGGTTCCGCAGGCTCGCCCCCTGGCCGGTCAGCTGGCTCGATCCGGCGCCGGCGATCGCGCGCCGCGTCGCCGATTTGCTGCACGCCCGCCCGCCCGCGACACAGGCCGCGCCGCCGCCACAGATGATCTTCACTTCGGGAAAATCGCCGCCTCCCGTGCTGGCCTCCGCCCTTTCGCGTTTCGGGTTCTGACCTAACCTCCGAACGCCCGCGCCTGTATCTCCAGTGCGCCACGCCAGATCATGTCGCAGGCGACATAGAAGATGATCGCCAGCCCGACAAAGGCGATCCAGCGGTAACGCTCCAGCAGCCTGGCGACGTAGGTGGCCGCAAAGCCCATCAGGGCGACGGACAAGGCCAGGCCGAAGATCAGTGCCGGAAGATGGTCTCGGGCGGCGCCCGCGACGGCCAGCGCGTTGTCCAGCGACATGGACACGTCCGCCACGACGATCTGCATTGCGGCCTGGGCGAAGCTCTTTTTCTGCTGAACCCCGTCAACCGGAGCAGTTTCGGACTCCGGGTTTCCACCGTCGCCGGGCTGGCGCAATTCCCGCCACATCTTCCAGCACACCCACAGCAGCAGGATCCCGCCGGCCAGCAGCAGGCCGACAATCGCCATCAGCTGCACGATGAAGACGGCAAATACGATGCGCAGCACCGTCGCGGCGATGATGCCAATGAAAATGGCGCGACCACGTTGTTCGCGGGGCAATCCGGCTGCGGCGAGTCCGATAACGACGGCATTGTCTCCCGCCAGAACCAGGTCGATCAGGATCACCTGAAGAAAGGTCACGATTGTTTCATGCGTTATCTCGAACATGCATGAACCTCCGCTCGCCGGGGCGAGGCCGGATCGATGGCAATGGTCCTGGATGAGATCTGGCGCATGGGCCCTTTGGCGGCACAATCAGTCCGACATCGCAGCCATTTGGCTGCCAGAGGGGCCCGGTCCTGATGGGCGAGAACATGCCGTCCCGGCCGCGCCACAGCAAGGGCTTTCTTATCGGGGCGGCGGCAGTTGCTCACCGCCCATGCGGCGCCAAAGCCATGGCAATCCGCTACCGAGATCCGGACGCTCGCTGAAGGCCCGGGGCTTCACGTAGGCGAAATTGGGGCTCTGCCGCTCGGCCACCACGAAGTTGAAGACATAGTTTGGCGCCTGGCCCATCCGCAGGTCGGAGATGATCGCCTGGCCGTCGCGCTCGCTCATCTCGAAGAATCCGCGGCTGAACCAGGCTACACGGTCGACATACCAGTTGCCCCGCAGTCTCTCGTAGATCTCTTTGCCGCGTGGAAACCGGTCGAAGGCGACCGTCGTCTCGCGGTCGAGCAGCGAGTGAAAGCCTTCCAGATAGCCCTGCGGCGTTACCGCGACGATGCGCCACAAGATCGTGTTGAACGCCGTCGGCGTCACCAGCAGGCGTTCGACCTGATGCCCCTGCGCCCGCAACGATTCCTCTGCAATGTCCTTGACGTGAAATTGCGCGACGACGCTCCAGCCGAGATAGGCGGTGCTCACGACCAGCGTGGCGAGATTCCAGCGCCAGCCACGCACGTCGCGCAGCGACAGGGCCACGACGATGCCGGCCAGCAGAAGCAGTGTGTAGAGCGGATCGATGATAAACATGCTGCCGAGCGCGAAAGGCGTGTCGGTGAATGGCAGCGCCAGCTGCGTGCCGTAGACCGTCGTCCAGTCGAGCAGCGCATGGGTGACGAGCGCGAGCCACACCGTCAGCCACCAGCGTCCGAACTGATGCATCTCGCGCAGGCTCCCGGCAGCGACAAAGGCGACCGGCAATGACGCCAGCGTCTGCCAGAACAGCGCATGGGTATTGGCGCGGTGGTAGGTCATGTTGCTGATCGGATCGCCGTAGTCGTAGAAGGAGTCGAGGTCCGGCAAGGTGGCGACCAGCGCGCCGACCGCCGCGGCCTTCCAGGGCCGGGTGCGGCGCCCCATGACCGCGAGACCGACAGCGGCCCCGAGGGCAGCTTGCGACAGGGAGTCCATGGCCGGAATTAGTCTCGGCAAGACGGCGGAAGCGCGGCAGAGGAAGGCCGCCGGCGCACCGGCACGAGGAGGCTTGCAGAAGCCGCAATGGCCGTCCGGGAGGCCGCGTTGACACCTGCGGCGCTTCGCCCTAGATACCCCGCGTCACGTGGGCCTTCAGGGGCCCACGCGGCGTTTCGCGACCCGCGGTAAGGCCTTGCGCTTTCGAGGTTTTACCTGTCGGTCCCGGAGAGATCCGGGGCAAAGGAGGGCGCGGTTCCTCAAACGCAAGACTTGAAAAACGCGAGGACGCGATGACCAAGCGCATGGAATCCAAGTACAAGATCGACCGCCGGATGGGCGAGAACATCTGGGGTCGGCCGAAGAGCCCGGTCAACCGGCG
>CAZUDR010000276.1:0-3170 GCA_964618715.1 uncultured Undibacter sp.
ATGCGTCTTGTTTGATTCAATTTTTATTCAATTAATTTTTCTTACGCGCGAGCGCATCCTTGATGAGACTCAGGTCCGAGTGCTTGCTGATGTCTATCTTGTTCTTGACGAAGCCGAGCTCGCGCACGGTGTCGACGTTGCGCTGCAGGGCCTCCAGATCCGGCATCATGTTGGGAGCGCGATAGGTATCGTCCTTGGTGAACAGCCAGCTGAAGCGTTCCGGCGGCACCTTGGTCACCTGCGACGCGATCTTGGCAACCTCGTCGTGGTTCTTCGGATCCTTGAACCACGCCGTGATGGTCAGCATGTCCTCCATGAAGTCGACCATGACGTCGCGGTGCTTCTCGATGAATGACCGGCGGGCCGTCCACATGATCATCTGGGTGGGGCCCAGCGCGTCCTTCATCTCGAACAGCACCTTGCCTTCGGCGCGCAGCTTGGGATTGAGCGCAAACGGCATCACGGCCGGCACCAGGTGGGCCTTCTTCTCCAGCAGCATGGCCGGCATGGCCGGAATCGGGCCCTCGACGACGGTGTAGTGGCGCTTGTCCTCAAGGCCGTGCTTGCGCAGCATGGCGCGGCTGGCGACGTCGACCGCCGAGCCGGCGGCATTGGTGCCGACGATCTTGCCCTTGAGGTCCTCAACCTTGTTGATGCCGCTGTCCTTGCGGACGTAGTACTGCTCGCTGAAATAGCCCGGCACGCCGTCCTGGAACTCGTCGGCGATGACCACGAGGTCATCGAGTCCGGCGTTGTCGATGGCGATGGCCAGCGATGAATAGGCGAGGTTGGAGACTTCGAGTTCGTTGTTGGCAATCGCCGTGATCATCGGCGGCGTGCCGCGGAAGCGGATGGCCTCTATCGTGTAGGACTTGCCCCAGTGCTTGGCCAAGTCCTTCTTGTAGGCAATGATCGACGCCCAGTTCGAGACCGGCGCGACCCACGACATGCGGATCTTGACCGGTTCCGCACTGGCGGATCCGATGCCCAACAGGCCGAGCGCGCATGCGCCGGCCAGCGCGATTTTGAGAAAGCGCATTTTATCCTCCCGGTTTCGCCCACTTGCTCGTTGGCGCGGCAAGCTTTGCGTTGTGTGAGAACGCGAAGATTGTCGGGGGTCCAACTGCTTTTGGCAAGCCTCGTCCGCTGCGGCCCATTGCCCGGTATACGGTACGCTGTGGCGAGGACGCGGGCGTCACGCCGTGCTGGGATCGTGCGCTTCCTGGTGCCAGATCAGCAGGCGGCGGCGGATCAGCGACATCGCCTTGACCAGGATGTAGCCGACGATGGCGATTTC
Source organism: uncultured Undibacter sp. (assembly GCA_964618715.1). Taxonomy (GTDB): domain Bacteria; phylum Pseudomonadota; class Alphaproteobacteria; order Rhizobiales; family Xanthobacteraceae; genus Pseudolabrys. The sequence goes on from CAZUDR010000276.1 coordinate 1,298, forward strand.
CACGATTCCGGCAAACACGCCGGTCGAATTGGCAAAGCGCGAGGCCGTCATCATCGCACCGCCGAGGCCGTAACCGCCCATCAGCATCTCGGCGACGACGGCGACGATGAGGCACAGCGGCAGCGCAACCTGAAGCCCGGTCATGATCTGCGGCAGCGCCGCCGGCAGCACGATCTGCGTCAGCACCTCGCGGTTGTTCGCGCCCATGTTGCGGGCCGACCAGACCAGCTCGCGCTCGACCCCCTGGATGGCGATGACCGTGGCCGTGATGACCGGGAAGATGGCGTCGATGACGATGATGGTGATCTTGGACACGTCGTAGACGCCGAGCCAGAGGATCACCACGGGAATGAACGCGGTCTTCGGCATCGGGAAGCCCACCGAGACCAGCGGGTCGAAGAACCAGTGCGCGATCGCATTGCGCGACATCGCCATGCCGATCAGCACGCCGAGCACGGCGCAGATGAAGAAGCCGGTCATCGCGCGATAGAGCGTCAGCCCGGCATTGATCGCAAACTCGCCGGACGTCACGTCGCTCCAGATGCGGAGCCCGACATTGCTCAGGGCGGGAAGCTGGAACGGCGTGAACATGCCGCTCCGCGCCAGCAGTTCCCAGGCAACCGCCAGCGCGACGATCGAGAACGACCGGGTGACCAGCCAGAACGCCGCATTGGCGACGCGCAGCGCCGCAGAGTCGACCGGGGCGGTCTGCGCTACGCTCGCCATATCAGGGCCCGCCTGGCGATCAGGAGATAGAGCCGGTCGGCGGCGAAGCCGAGAAAGGCGACCGTAAGCACGACCGCATACATCGCGTCATAGGAGCCGTTGGCGCCGAGGAAGCCGATCAGATAACCGAATCCCTTGCGCGCCACGATCAGCTCCGCCGACACCAGCAGGATGAAGGAGAGAGCGAGCGCGATGCGGATGCCGCTCAGCAGTTCCGGCATTGCGCTCGGCAGCACCACGTCGCGCAGAACGCGCAGGCGTCCCGCGCCCATGCTGCGCGCCGACCACAGCAGCATCTGGTCGCTCGAGCGGGCGCCGTTGTAGGCGCCGATGGTGACCGGCAGCATGCAGCCGAGAAAGATCAGCAGGATCTTGGACGCGTCACCGAAGCCGAGCCAGATCACGGTGACCGGGATCAGCGCCGATTTGGGCAGCGGATAGAAGATCTCCACCAGCGGGGCGAGCAGCACGTTGACCGGTTTCCACCAGGCCATGGCGATGCCGAGCGCGGCGCCGATGCCGATGGCGAGGCCGAGACCGGCGCCGACGCGAAACAGGGACGCGCCGGCATTGGCCTGCAGGTCGCCGTCGCGAAGGAGCGCGACCCAGGAGGCGATCACGTCTGACAATGGCGGCAGCGCGGTGGTCGAGACCAGTTCCAGCCGTGCGGCCAGCTCCCAGGCGATGGCGAGCAGCAGCAGCGGCGAATAGCGGTGGAAGGTGCGCCACGCGTTTTCGGCCCAGCTCTGCAGCGCTGTCCGTTCAACCGGCGCCGCCGCAACGCTGCTCATGCTCCGCTCTCCTGTGCGCGGGTGCTGCGTCCCATCTGCGCCTTGATTGCTTCCTCGCGTACCAGATGCCAGAGCTCGTCAACCTTCTCGACGAACTCCTTTTCCTTGAGCAGGTCCTCGTCCTTCTTTTCGAACCGGGTGTCGACGATGGTCTTGATGCGGCCGGGCCGCGCCGACATCACCGCCACCCGGTCGGCGAGGAATACTGCTTCCTGCACGTCGTGGGTGACGAAGATCACGGTTTTCGGCGTGCGCCGCCAGATGCTCAGCAGTTCGCTCTGCATCAGCCCGCGCGTCTGCGCGTCGAGCGCGCCGAACGGCTCGTCCATCAGCAGGATAGCCGGGTCAAATGCGAG
>CAZUDR010000276.1:3180-5120 GCA_964618715.1 uncultured Undibacter sp.
CGCAATCGCCGTGCGCTGCTTCATGCCGCCGGAAAGCTGCGAGGGATAGCTGTCCTCGAAACCCTGCAGGCCGACCAGTTCGATGAAATCGCGCGCCCGCTTTTCGCGCTCCTCCTTCGGCATGCCCTGCCGTTCCAGGCCGTAGAGAACATTACCGCGCACGGTCTTCCAGGGGAACAGCGCGAAGTGCTGGAAGACAATGCCGCGATCAGGGCCGGGGCCGGCGACGGCCTTGCTGTCGATGCTGATGGCACCGGACTCCACCGGAAGAAAACCGCCGATCAGGTAGAGCAATGTCGACTTGCCGCAGCCGGACGGCCCGAGCAGGGCGACGAATTCGCGGTTGGCAACTTCCAGCGACACCTCGTCCAGCGCCAGCACCTCGCGGCCGTGCGGCGGGCGGTACACGTGGCTCACCTTGTCGATGACGATCTGGGCGGGACCCGGCATGGCGTGGCAAGCCTCCCCAACGGCCGCCGTCTGTCAAGCTTGCGCGGCAGTCCGTCTTGTCCTGCACTGTAGGACATCAAACCAGTTCTGTCCGCGACACAGTCCGTGGCGGGAACCGCCGGTGCGTTCAGCGGCGGTCGTGCGGGAAGCGGTCGACGTCGCCGCATGGCCGGGAAGAAACCACCCGGGCGTTGGCACGGCGCGCATAGCAGCTGTTGGAATAGGTGAAGCGGACACCGTTCTTCACGGCGCAAACCGGGTCGTAGAGGGCGATGCAATGGCTGCCGTCGCCGGCGGTCCACCGCGGCCCGGGCGCGGGTTCGGTCTGGTCGGCAAGTGCACCGTTGATCGGCGCGGCGGCGAGCAGGGCCGCACAGGCGAGGGTCAGCCTCGTCACAATGTCCTCCTTCTTTCTGAAACGTGTTGCCGGCAATGGCTGCAGATACGCTGCGACAACGCGGGGGCGGCGGCCGCGGTTCGGAAATTCGTTGTGCTCAGTGGCGGCTTTTGGCCACGGCATCGATGGCGGCAAGCAGCGCGGCGCGCCCCCGCTCGATAGCCGTGCGCACCGACCGGTCCCGGCCGATGGTGCCCATCTCGCGCTGGCGTTCGACGGTCCGCTCGGTCATCAGCGGCTCAAGACCGAGTTCGCGCAGGGTGGCAGCAGACTCTTCCATCTCGGCGGCGCGGCGTTCGCCGTGGGAGGCCATGCGCTCGAGGTTGTATTCCGACATCGCCGGCCAATCGAGGCCGGGGTAGTTGTTCCTCAGCGAGGCCGTCACTTCGTCGAGCACGCCGGCGCGGCTGGCGGCGAGAAAGCATTCAAGCGTGAGCGCCTCGATGCCCTTGATCATCACGCTCCTGATCATCTTGATCGCGGCGGCCGCGCCGGTTGCCGGGCCGACCGCGGTCAGCTGCATCTCCAGTTCGCCCAGCAGCGGCGAGATCGCGTCCGCATGCGGCCCCGAAATCAACAGCGGCGTGCGGTGTCGCTTCGGCCGAACGGGAGCGATCACCGCGACATCGACATAGCGCGCCTTGCCGCCGAACAGTTTTTCCGTTTCCTGCTTGCGGCCGGGCGAGACCGAATTGATGTCCAGATAATATGGATTGCCGGCCAGATGCGGCTCAACCGAGCGCGCGGCTTCCAGGCTGGAGGCGGCGGTGACCGCGGCGATGACAATGTCGGTTTCGGCCACGGCTTCCGCGGCCGATGCCGCACAGTACACGCCCATCCTGTTGCCCGCCGCCTTCAGCGGTTCGCCGGCAGCGTCAGCAAAGAGAATGTCCCAGGCGGCGACGCGCTCGATGCCGCTGTCGCGCAAGCCCGAGGCGATCGCCTGGCCGGCCTCGCCGAAACCGATGAAAGAGATGCGTGGCGTGTTACGGCGGTTCATGCGTCACGAGTCCGGCACCCCCGGCACCGGCGGTGTGCCATGGGTATGGAACGACTTGATCGTCTGCAGGCCCCAGGCCTGGCCCTTCTTGCG
>CAZUDR010000277.1:0-5116 GCA_964618715.1 uncultured Undibacter sp.
CGTGCCGGTGCTGTCAGGCGTCAGCGCGGTGATCGCGTCAAAAATCGAGGCGCGCTACGCTTGCGGCGATCACAGCCTGTTCATCGGCCACATCCTCGGCATGCGCGACGAGGGCCGGCCGCCGCTGGTCTTCCACGGCGGCAGGTACGCCACGCTACACTACCGGAAGACCCCGCCGGCCGATCAGGTGGTCGACTTCTGGGAGCTAGTGCACGACTGAGCGTGCGATCACGTAGAGACCGACCGTGATCACGATTCCGGAGAAGGTCAGCGAAAGGGCACGCTTGCGCCCGGCGAGCCGGTGGGCGAGCGCCGTGCCGGCGAGGCCGCCAAGCGCGCCGCCGGCGATGAAGAGGCCGGCGAGCGGCCAGTCGATCAGACCCGACGCGGCATAGCTCGCCGCCGTGGTGAATCCGAAGGCGGCCACAGACACCAGTGATGACCCGATTGCGCTGATCAGCGGCATGGCGGTGGCGCCGATCAGGCCCGGCACGATCAGAAACCCGCCACCGATGCCGAAGAAGCCGGACAACGCGCCGACCGCGAACCCGATGCCGACAAGCAGCGGAAGAAGCCGCGGCATGGATTCGCGGGTCAGCCTGACGTCCGGATTGCCGCCCGACCGGCGCGGGCGCAGCATCATGATGCCGACCGCGACCATCAGCACGCCGAACAACAGCAGCAGACGGTCGCCGTCCACCATCTTGCCGACATGCGCGCCGGTGGCCGCGCCGGCAATGCCGGAGAGGGCGAACACAAGCGCGCAGCGCCACTTCACCATCCCCGTGCGGGCATGGCCGGCGAGATTGACAGCAGCGGCGGCGCCGACAGCAATGGCACTGGTGCCGATCGCCACATGCGTCGACGGCACGCCAACCACATAGACAAGCAGCGGTACGGCAAGGATCGATCCGCCGCCGCCAACCAGGCCGAGGCTGAATCCGACGAGAACGCCGGAGGCGACTGACAACACTGCGGTCAGGAGTGTCATGTCATTGCGCGACGGCCGAGGGCGCGCGCCGGTTCCATGGCATCAGTTCGAGGAAGTGCGCCATCCCGCAAAAGCCGGTGGAGCCGGCAAACAGCAGGCCGGCGCCGACGAAGCCCGACAGCGCATAGAACAACGGCGTCACGAGGAAACCGAGCACGACACCGATGAGCACCAGACCGCCGGCGGCAATCTGCACCTGGCGCATGATGTCGATGGGCTGGCGCCGATCGAGCCTGACCGGAAGGCCGGCCTTCTTCCAGCTCTCGATCCCGCCGTCGAGGACATAGGCCTCGCATGACTGCGCGGCGGCGGCGAGGCGGGGTGACTGCGCGCGGGTGCGCGCGCCGGACCGGCAATGAAACACCAGCACCTCGTCGCCGGGACGTACCGGGGTGTCCTGATCGATGCGGGTGAGGGAATGGTGGCGGGCACCGGGGATATGCTCGCGCGCGTGCTCGTCGGCCTCGCGCACGTCGATCAGCACGGCACCAGAGCGCACAAGTTCGGCCGCCCGCGCGGGCGAAATGATCGGCAGTTCACTCATTGACGGTCTCCTGGATGATGGGGATTACGGGCAGTAGATGTTCTTGAGCAGCGTGAGCATCCGCTCGGCATTCCTGTTGGCGATGCGGTAGAACACCGCCTGCGCCTCGCGGCGCGTGGCAAGCAGGCCTTCCTCGCGCATCCTGGCGAGATGCTGCGACAGCGCCGACTGGCTCAGGCCCACGGCGTCGGCCAGATCGTTGACCGACATTTCCCGCTCGGCCACGAGCCGGCACAGGATCAGCAGCCGGTTCTCGTTGGCCAGCAGCTTGAGCAGCTGGGCAGCCTCGGCGGCCTTGCGCTCGAGTTCGGACGCAGCGGTTTTTGGCGGCCTGCGGGCAATCTGAACGGGCATGCGGTGCTCCATAAATTAGACATTGCTAATTTAGGATATACTAATATATACGTCAAGACCGAAGCGTAGCCGATGGAGCAAGAACATGTCCGCAAAGCCGGAAATCCGGGCCTTTTTCGATGAGCCGACGAATACCGTGACCTACCTGGTATGGGATCCGGCCACCATGGAGGGCGTCGCGATCGACCCGGTGCTCGATTTCGATCACCGCAGCGGCAAGGCCACGGTGGACTCCGCCGATGCCATGCTGGCAGACGCGCAAAAGCGCGGCGTTCGCATCGCCATGGTGCTGGAGACGCATGCCCATGCCGACCATCTGTCGGGCGCGCCGTACATCAAGCTGAAGACCGGCGCGAAGGTCGCCATCGGCGAGCATATTCGCGACGTTCAGCGGATCTTCCGACCCGTGTTCAACGCGACCGACGTGTCGGGCGACGGTTCGGAGTTCGATTGCCTGTTCAAGGACGGCGAGCGATTCAGGATCGGCAACCTCGATGCCGAGGTGATCTATACGCCGGGCCATACACCGGCCTGCGTCTCCTACAAGATCGGCGATGCGGTGTTTGTGGGCGATACGCTGTTCATGCCGGATTTCGGCACCGCGCGGGCGGACTTTCCCGGCGGCGATGCGCGCACACTCTATCGTTCAATCCGCCGCCTGCTGTCGCTGCCGCCCGAGACGCGTCTGTTCATGTGCCACGACTACAAGGCACCGGGCCGCGACGAATATGCCTGGGAGACCACGGTCGGCGAGGAGGCTGCGAAAAATCTGCACGTGCACGAAGGCGTCAGCGAGGACGAGTTCGTCGCCATGCGCACCAGCCGCGACGCCACACTGGCCGCACCGCTGCTGCTGCTGCCGTCGATCCAGGTCAACATCCGTGCCGGCAAGCTGCCGCCGGCGGAAGCCAACGGCGTGCACTATCTGAAGGTGCCGGTGCAGCTCGGCCCCGCACAATAGCTCATACAGTAATCTGGCATCGAGACTGCAGGCGCAGGCGCATCCCGCCGTGCCTTTGGGTTACACCGGCGATTTAGGTCAATCATGGGTGCGTGAGCCGGGACATGAATGCCGCGCTCACGGCCGCTGGCCGATGGTCAGCAACAGTTCGTTCGGGCCCTCCCATCCGCCGCCGGGCTGGTTGAACGCGCTCAGCTTGTCTTCAATCTCGGCCCAGGCGGCGCTCCTTGCTGTGTCATCGATCCGGGCCAGTATTTGCAGGATCGGACTTGCCGATGTGCGGATAAAATCAAGATAGTCGTTGACCGAGGGCAACCTGAAAGGCGCCATGATCTTGGTCGTCGCCACCCGCGAAAATCCGGCCCGGCGGAACAGTTCATCGATCAGGCCTGGCTTGCCGAGGCTGAGCAGACCGCCCGGCTGGTAGGGGTCGCGGGGCGGCAAACCCGCGTGACTGAACGCGGTCGAGACCAGAATGCCGAGGCAAGGGTTTTTGTCCGGCGAGGAGAAGACCATTGTGCAGGCCCGGCCGCCCGGCTTCAGCGCGCGGAACATCTCACGCAATCCCTTGCCGGGGTCGGGAAACAACATCAGGCCCAGTCGACAGATCGCCGCATCGAAGTGGGCATCGGGGACGTCCAGATGTTCGCCGTCTGCTGCCCTGGTTTCGACGTTCGTGAAGCCGGCGCGCCGGGCTTTTTTCTCTGCGAATGCCAGAATGGCCACCGACAGGTCCGTCGCCAGGACCGAGCCGTTTGGTCCGATACGTCCCGCGATATCGAGCGTCTGGTCTCCGGCGCCCGCAGCGACGTCGAGCACTCTTGCACCCGGTCCGATCTGCGCCATCGTCAGCATGGCGTCGGTCGCCTCGCGCAGCCACGCATTGATTTGTGCGCTATGATCGCTCCAGCCCTTCCCGTGCTTGTCCCACTGCTCCCGGGTGGCTGCCTTGAATTTGTCCGCATCGAAGGGTTCTGCTGTGATCATGACTATCCGCTCCATCAGTCAAAACGGGTGTTGCAACTTACCGAGTTCTCTACTCCGAAACCGACAGGTCGCGGCAGCCGCAAGATTGCGATGAGGGGCCACGGAAATGCATAGTGGTCGAATGTTTGACTGGAACGACCTCAGGTACTTTCTTGCCGTCGCGAGTCATGGCAGCACCATTGCCGCGGGCAAGGCTCTTCGCCTGAGCCAGTCGACTGTTCATCGCCGGCTCGCAGAACTGGAAACCAGGATCGGGCGCAAGCTGGTGATGCGCACGTCAGCCGGGTATTGCCTCACTGACTTTGGCAAGGAAATGTTGCCGCACGCCAGGCGTGTAGAAGCCACGATCGAGGATATGGAGCGGCAAGTGACCGGTGCCGGGCGGGATGACAGCGGCGTAATCCGGCTGACCTGCCCCGAGCCGATCATGCACCGGATGACGCCGATCATAGAGCGCTTCCAGATCCGTCATCCGAAATTGCGCGTCGAATTCGTGATCAGCGACCGCTTTCTCGATCTCGTTAAAGGCGATGCCGACGTTGCGTTGCGATCAGGCGATACTGACGACGAACTCGTCGGACGAAAGATCGCTGATTCAGTCTGGGCGGTATATGCCAGCCGCGGCTACGTCGATCGTCATGGCAAGCCCGGCAGGATTGAGGACCTGTCACGACATTCTCTGGTCTGCCTGGATGAGTCGATGAGCAATCACCGCGTTCTGAAATGGCTGAAGACAGCCGCACCGGATGCCAGGATCGTTGCACGCAACAACAGTGTTCTTGGCCTGATGTACGCTGTTAAATCGGGGGTGGGTATTGGTCCCTTGCCGACAGCGATTGCTGACGTTGAGCCCGACCTCGTCTGTGTCCTCGGGCCGATACCGGAGCTTGCCAGAAGCTGGCGCCTTTTGACGCACCCGGACCTGCGCAAGACGCCGCGCATTTCGGCGTTCTTCGATTTCATTATCGAAGAACGCGAAAATCTGAAGCCAATTCTGACAGGTTAGGCGCAAGCGTTGGGGCTTGGGGCAGCTGCTCGACCGCGGCCAGCTGTGGCACTCACACCCAGCTTTTCACCTTCACGTAAGAGCCCGGCGCGTCCTCGATCGGTTCCAGCCCGCCGCCACCGATGGCGCGCGCGGGCACCGTCTCGGCGCTTTGTGCCTTCAGCCATTCCAGCCAGTCCGGCCACCAGGAACCCGGGTGCTCCTCGGCCGCGGCCAGCCATTTGTCGAGGTCGGAGCCGGACGGCTCGGGGCCGGTCCAGTACTGGTATTTCG
>CAZUDR010000278.1:0-5115 GCA_964618715.1 uncultured Undibacter sp.
CGGCTTCTGCACCCCTGGCATGATCATGGCCGCGATCGATATCGTGCGGCGCAACGGCAACGAGCTCGACGAACACACGATCCGCGAACAGCTCGACGGCAACATCTGCCGCTGCACCGGCTATCACAACATCGTCAAGGCGATCGCCGCCGGCGCCAGGGCCATGGCGCGCTGACGACAACGAACAACAAGGGAGTGGCCCACCTGGCAGTTGACTGCTTCTTCACAAGAACGACCACTGGGAGGAAACCGCCATGAGCGCGACCGGGATCGGCGCGGCGGTGCGCCGGAAGGAAGACATCCGCTTCATCACTGGCAAAGGGCAGTACACCGACGACGTGGTCCGGGCGGGCGCTACACGCGCCGTGTTCGTTCGCTCGCCGCATGCCCGCGCCAGGATCAAGGCCATCGACGTCAGCGCTGCCAAGGCGATGCCGGGCGTCGTCGACGTGCTGACCGGCGCGCAGCTTGCAGAGGACAAGGTCGGCAATCTGATCTGCGGCTGGATGATCACCTCGAAGGACGGTTCGCCGATGAAGATGGCGCCGCATCCGGCGCTTGCGGCCGACACGGTCAATCATGTCGGTGATGCGGTGGCGGTGGTGATCGCCGAGACTCAGGCGCAGGGACGCGACGCGGCCGAACGCGTGAAGGTCGACTATGAACTGCTGCCGGCGGTAACCGATCCGGCCAGGGCGAAGTCCGGCCCGCAGATCCACGAGGTCGCGCCCAACAACACGATCTATGAATGGTCGCTCGGCGACGCCAAGGCGACCGACGCGGCGTTTACCCAGGCGAAACATGTGACCAAGCTCGACATCGTCAACAACCGCCTGGTGCCCAACGCGATCGAACCGCGCGCGGCGCTCGCCGAATATGACGCCGGCACCGACTCACTCACCTTGTGGAACACGTCGCAGAACCCGCATGTGGCGCGGCTGGTCATCTCCGCCTTCATCGGCATTGCGCCCGAGAACAAGTTGCGGGTCATCGCGCCGGACGTGGGCGGCGGTTTCGGTTCGAAAATCTTTATTTACCCGGAAGAAGTCGTCTGCCTGTGGGCGGCGCGCAAGGTGGGCCATCCGGTCAGGTGGACGGCGGAGCGCTCGGAATCCTTTCTTGTCGACGCGCATGGCCGCGATCATGTCAGCCATGCGGAGCTCGCGCTCGACGAGAACGGCAAGATCCTGGCCCTGCGCGTCAAGACCATCGCCAATCTCGGCGCCTATATGTCGACCTTCTCGTCCTCGGTGCCGACCTATCTTTACGGCACGCTGCTGTCGGGTCAGTACGACATTCCGCAGATCTATTGCGAGGTCGATGCGGTCTACACCAACACCGCGCCGGTCGATGCCGTGCGGGGCGCAGGGCGGCCCGAAGCCACCTTCGTCGTGGAACGGCTGGTCGAGGTCGCGGCGCGCCAGCTGGGCGTCGATCCCGCCGATCTGCGCAAGCGCAATTTCATCAAGTCGTTCCCGCACCAGACGCCGGTGATCATGGCCTACGACACGGGCGACTATAACGCCTCGCTGAAGAAGGCGATGGAAGCTGGCGACGTAAAGGGCTTTAACAAGCGCAAACGCGAGTCAGCCCGGAACGGCAAGCTGCGCGGGATCGGTTACTCGACCTATATCGAGGCTTGCGGCATCGCGCCGTCGCAGGCAGTCGGTTCGCTCGGCTGCGGCGTCGGCCTGTGGGAGAGCGCCGAGGTGCGGGTCAATCCGACCGGTTCGGTCGAGGTGCTGACCGGCTGCCATGCGCATGGCCAGGGCCACGAGACCACCTTCGCGCAACTGGTATCGGAGCGGCTCGGTGTCCCGATCGACCAGATCACGGTCATGCATGGTGACACCGACAAGGTGCAGTTCGGCATGGGTACCTACGGCTCGCGTTCCGGCGCGGTGGGCATGTCGGCGCTGGTCATGGCGCTCGACAAGGTGGAGGCCAAGGCCAAGAAGGTCGCCTCCCATCTGCTCGAGGCGGCCGAAAGCGATATCGAGTTCAAGGACGGCAAGTTTACCGTCGCCGGTACCGACAAGGAGGCCGCCTGGGGCGAAGTGACGTTGCAGGCCTACGTCGCGCACAAGCTCCCGTGGCGGGACGTCGAGCCCGGGCTTTCCGAGGGGGCGTTCTACGATCCGTCCAACTTCACGTTTCCCGCCGGCTGCCACATTTGCGAGGTGGAAGTCGACGCCGATACGGGAAAGACCGAAATCGTCAGATGGACCGCGGTTGACGACTTCGGCACGCTGGTCAATCCGATGATCGTGGAAGGTCAGGTGCACGGCGGCGTCGCCCACGGCATCGGGCAGGCGCTTCTGGAAAGCGCGGTCTATGACAAGGACGGTCAGCTCCTGACGGGCTCGCTGATGGACTACTCCATGCCGCGCGCCCACGACCTTCCGTCGTTTGATCTCGGCTTCACGGAGACCAAGGCGCCATCCAACCCCCTCGGCATCAAGGGCTGCGGCGAGGCCGGCGCGATCGCGGCGCCGGCCGCCGTGATCAATGCCCTCACCAATGCCATCGGCACGGAAGATCTGGCAATGCCGGCGACCGCCAATGCGGTGTGGTCGGCGCTCAGGCGCGCACAACCGGCGACGGCCGCATAAATTCACGGGAGACGACGATGTACAATTTCACCTTTCATCGCCCGACCACGGTTCGCCAGGCGGCCGGCCTGTTGTCGCGCAATCCGGACGCCAAGCTGCTTGCCGGCGGCCATTCGCTGCTTCCGGTGATGAAGCAGCGCCTGGCGCAGCCGTCGGCGCTGATCGATCTGTCCCTGGTCGAGGGCCTCGATACCATCGAGCAGAAGGGCCGCTCGATCGTGATCGGCGCCATGGCGCGTCACGCCGACGTCGCAAGGTCACCGGTGATCAACGAGGTATTGCCGGGGTTGGCCTCGGTGCCCGGCTCGGTCGGCGATCCGCAGGTGCGTAACCGCGGCACCATCGGCGGTTCAATCGCCAACAACGATCCCAACGCAGACTGGCCGGCGGCGGTACTGGGTCTCGGCGCAACGATTATCACCAACAAACGCCGCATCGCCGCGGACGATTTCTTCAGCGGCATGTTCACGACCGCTCTGGAAGATGGCGAGATCATCACCAAGGTGAGCTTCCCCGTCGCCAAGAAGGCCGCCTACGAGAAGTTCAAGCACCCGGCCTCGGGTTTCGCGCTGGTCGGCGTGTTCGTGTCCAAGCGCGGCTCCGATATCCGCGTGGCGGTGACCGGCGCCGGAGCCGATGGCGTGTTCCGCGTGCCCTCCTTCGAGGAGGCGCTGAAGAAACGCTTCGCCGCCAAATCGTTGCAGGACATGAGCATCCCGGCAACCGGCATGAACAGCGATATCCATGCCAGCCCCGAATACCGCGCGCATCTGGTCGGCGTCCTGGCCCGCCGCGCGGTGGCGAAGGCGACGGCGTAGCGCCGGCGCGAGGCAAACCGTCCGGTCGACGATCCCGGGGGGCGGCATGCGCCGCCCCTCTTGGATTCCACCACCAGGCAACAGGCTGTGCCCTTGTCGCGAAACGGCTTCGTCTCGACCGGCATGCTCGTCATTGCCGCCGGATTCCTCGTGCTGTTCATCGGCGGTGGCGGGCGCTTCACCATTGGCCTGACGCTGAAGCCGATGGTCGGCGATCTCGGCTGGGGACGCAGTGATCTCGGCGCCGCCGTCGCGCTCTATCAGGTCGTTTCGGCGCTGATGATGTTCGTTGCCGGCCGGCTGTCCGACCGTGCCGGCCCGCGGTTCGTGCTGAGCGGCGGTCTTGTAGTCAGCGCCATCGGCATCGGCCTGATGGGTCTCGTTGCGGCGCCGTGGCACGCCATGGTGCTTTACGGCGTCATCTACGGGATCGGCAGCGGTGCCGCCTCGCTGATCCCGGTCGGCGTGATGGTGACGCGCGCCTTTCCGGGGCGCACCGGCCTCGCCAATGCCGTGGTGATGTCGGGCATGAGCGTCGGCCAGATCGTGGTGATCGCATCGCTGGCGGCGGTTCTGCTCGCGACCAGCTGGCAGACGGTCTACCTGTGGCTCGGTCTTGCGCATCTCGCGCTGGCGCCGCTGTTGCTGCTGGCAATTCCAAAAGCGGCGACCACGCCGGCGGCTGCGGCGCAGCTGATCGACGGCGTCGGCATCATGGACGCCGCCCGCTCGCGCCAGTTCTGGCTGCTGATTGCGATTTACGCGGTGTGCGGCTTCGGCGACTTCTTCGTAGCGACCCACGTGGTGGCCCTGGCCGAGGATCGCGGTGTCAGCTCTTTTTTCGCCGGCAACCTGCTCGCGCTGATGGGCCTCACGGGGCTTGTCGGCGTGGTGGCCGCCGGCGCCTTCAGCGACCGCGCCGGGCCGGTCTGGCCGACCGTGCTGACATTCGCCGCGCGTGTCGCTGTGACCGCATTGGTCCTGACCGACCGTTCGACCACGTCGGTCGCCATCTTCGCGCTGGTGTTCGGCGCAACCTTTCTGGTGACGGCCCCGCTCACCGTCGTGTTCGTATCGCAGAGCTTCGGCATGCGCCATCTCGGCTCGCTGGCAGGCCTTATCACCATGGTGCACCAGATCTGTGGCGGGCTGGGCGCCTGGCTGGGCGCCGCGATCTTTGACACACACGGTAACTACAACGTCGCGCTGTCGCTGATGCTTGCCGTCTCGCTCGTCGCGATGGTGCTTACGCTGTTGTTGCGGCGGCGCAGCGCCGCCGATTGAGCACGGCTGCGGACGCGTCGACTGCGGAGACGTACCGGTGCGGCGCGTTGTCCGCCTCTCAGGTCTCCGGACGGTCGGCTTCGGCCAGGAGATCGTGCAGATCGAGCGGCCTGGTATACATCTGCAGGCTGCCGTCCGGCTTCTGCGGCCACAGCTCCTTCGGCCGGTCCCAGTAAAGCTCGACACCGTTGTCATCCGGATCGCGCAGATAGAGCGCTTCCGAGACACCGTGGTCGCTGGCGCCCTCCAGCGGGATCTTGGCGACGATGAGCCGGCGCAGCGCATCCGCGAGGAGCCTGCGGGTCGGGTAGTTGATCGCAGTGTGGTAAAGGCCGGTCGATCCGGGAGGGGGCGGCGAGCCGCCCAGGCTCTCCCAGGTGTTGAGGCCGATATGGTGGTGG
>CAZUDR010000279.1:0-5112 GCA_964618715.1 uncultured Undibacter sp.
ACTGCTCGGCGATGCGGCACAGGCCCTCGTTGAAGATCACCACCCGGTGCCATTCGGTTTTCTCGCGGCGCTCGCCGCTCGCCTTGTCGCGCCAGGTGTCCGAAGTCGCGACCCGCAGGTTGGCAACCGGACGACCGTCCTGGGTGCGGCGAATTTCCGGATCCGCACCGAGATTGCCGATGAGGATCACCTTGTTGACGCTGCCTGCCATGATGCTCTCCGCGTGGGACTCGACGCGCCGCGCGACACCGTGACGTCGCCGCCGTCCGTGGTTTTTGGGTCCGCTGCCGCCGGCAGGCCCAGTGTTCGCTCGTCCTGACCACCCTAGAACGCGCCCCGGAGGCGGCAAGCGCGTTCGGTCCTAATCCGCCCTAATCCACAGGGCTTCCGGGTCGTTCCGCCAGTTCCGGTTGAGCCGGCCCGGGCGTAATGTTCCTTGTTTGTTCTAGCGTAGTCCGGCGAACCATGCAACTGATTCGCCAAGGAATTTCGGATCGGCTGTGGCCGCAAAGCCACATCGCGAATCATCCACAAGTAATAGCTTGCCCGCAATGAGTGTGCGTGTGTTTCGGCCGAAATACATTCAGGAGGTCACTCATGAGGCGTTTCACCCTGACGGCCTGCGCCGGTCTGTTGGCGCTGGCGATGGCGCCGCCATCGCTGGCATCCGACCTGCCGCCGCCGGTCTACAAGGCGCCCCCGTACAAGGCGCCGCTCTACTCGCCGGTCCCCGTGTTTTCCTGGACCGGCTTTTATGTCGGTATCGTCGGCGGCTATGCGTGGGGCAATTCGGACTGGTCGAGCACCACCGCCATGGGCTCCACCGATCCGGACGGAGGGATGATCGGCGGCACCTTCGGCTACAACCTGCAGACCGGCAACTGGGTCTGGGGCATCGAGGGCGACATCTCCTACAGCTGGCTCGAAGGCACCGCGGTCGGCACCGGCTTCTGCGCCGGCGTCGGCTGCCAGACCGAAAACAACTGGTTCGGCACCATCCGTGGCCGCATCGGCTACGCCTTCGACCGCTGGCTGCCCTACATCACGGGCGGCGGCGCATTCGGCGACGTGAGAATGACGACCAATACCGGTGTCAGAGAAACCGACACCCAGTTCGGCTGGACCGTCGGTGCCGGCGTCGAATATGCCTTCCTGACCCCGTGGACGTTCAAGGTCGAATATCTCTACGCCGACCTTGGCGACGCGGATTGCTCGGCGGCCACCTGCGTGGTCGGCACCAATGTCGACCTGACCGTCAATATCGTCCGGGCCGGATTCAATTACCGGTTCTGAGCGAACCGGGGCGCGGCGGCGCCTCATCACCAGACGAGCGGGGCCGGCGGTGTTGCGCCGGCCCTTTGCTTTGACGCGGCCGCCCGCAGGGGCGGCAGCCATGCCGCGACGCAAAAAGCCGGACCGCAAAGCAACAGAACGCCTGTCCTCCTGTTCCGGTCATCTGCGAAAAATTTTGCTGGCTTTGCGCCCCGTTTAGATAGAAAATTTGCAATGTGTTTGGCCCGGTGCGGACGCGGCTTGTCTTTGCACGGGGCCGGCACGGTGTGTCTCCGGCCCGGACGAACCAGGTGTCTTCGCCGGGCGGACCGGATGTGTGTTCGGCTGGAATGAACAAGGGGTGACGTCGCGTAGAGCATCAACAAGTGTTTCGCAGGGAGCGGACAAGGAGAACAACCAATGACCAACAAGGCTGAACGTGGCCTGTTCGAACTGTACGAAGTTGACCCGGAACGGGCCGATGCACTGATCTTCGGGCGCACCGCCCACCGTGACCGGCGTGGCTTCCTGAAGGGTGCCGGCCTCGCCACCATGGGTGCCATGCTCGGCGCCGCCATCCCGTTCAATCGCCAGATGCCGTCGGGCTTCATCCCGATCGGCTTCGCCGCCGAGCCCGAACTGAAAGGCAAGGATGGCCTCAGGATCATCAACGACCGGCCGGTCAATGCCGAGACGCCGGCGCACCTGCTCGACGATGCGGTGACGCCGACGGCGCGCCACTTCATCCGCAACAACGGGCTGCCGCCGGAAAGTCCCGACCCGTCGAAGTGGACCGTCACCATCGACGGCGAGGTCGAGAAGCCGTTGAAGCTCACCATCGCCGACCTGAAGAAGGACTTCGAGGTGGTGACCGAGCAGCTCGTCATCGAATGCGCCGGCAACGGCCGCGCGTTTTTCGATCCGCCGGTGAGCGGCGGGCAATGGACCTACGGTGCGGTCGGCTGCTCGCGCTGGACCGGCGTGCGCATGGCCGACGTGCTCAAGGCCGCCGGCCTGAAGCCGAGCGCCGTCTACACCGGCCACGAGGGTGCCGACATGCACCTGTCCGGCGACGCCAGCAAGAAGACGCTGTCGCGCGGCGTGCCGATCGCCAAGGCGATGGACCCGCACACGCTGATTGCCTTCGAGCAGAACGGCGGCCCGATCAACATCGAGAACGGCGCGCCGCTGCGCATCGTCGCCTCCGGCTATCCGGGCTCGTGCTCGCAGAAATGGCTGACCCGCGTCTGGGTGCGCGACAAGGTGCACGACGGCGCGAAGATGACCGGCGACGCCTACCGCGTGCCCGAGCATCCGGTGCCGCCCGGCACCAAGGTGGACAAGAAGGACTTCGTCATCATCGGCGAGATGCCGGTGAAGTCGCTGATCACCTCGCCGGCCACCGGGTCAAAACCGGGCGGCCTCGAACTGGAGGTGCGCGGCCATGCCTGGGGCGGCGCGCACGAGGTGGTCGAGCAGGCGGTGTCGTTCGACTATGGCGCCACCTGGCACAAGGCCGAGCTCGACAAGCCGGTCAACCCGTTCGCCTGGCAGCAATGGCGCACGAAGATCAAGCTGCCGGTGAGCGGCTATTACGAGATCTGGGCGCGCGCCACCAACAACAAGGGCGTCAGCCAGCCGCAGGCGATCTCGTGGAATCCGAAAGGGTACCTGAACAACTCGATGCACCGCATCGCGGTGATCGCCGCCTGATCCACGACACGTCGGGAGCCGCCACCCGCGGCTCCCGTCACCTCTCGCAGCAGACCTGCAATGATCATGACCCTGTTCCGTTCGGCACCGGCATGGCTGGCCATCGCCGGCCTCATCCTCGCCGTCATCGCCGCTCCCGCCGCCGAACAATCCGAGGAGGCGCTCGCGCGCATGCCCGCGGGCGAGGGACGCGACACGGTGATCGGCTGGTGCGGCGCCTGCCACTCCCTCAACCTCGTCTCGCAGCAACAGCTGCCGCGCTGGCGCTGGGAGGAGCTGCTGGTGGTGATGAAGGAAAAGCACGGCATGCCGGAGCTGGATCCGGCCGAGAAGACCCTCATTCTCGACTATCTCGCCGCCCACCTGGGGCCGCCGCCGCGCCGGCGCCGTTTCTAGGCGCCCGGTCCGCTGCCGCCTGCCCCACACTGCGGGCACCCTATACTCATGGTCTATCCGCCGAATACCCACGTTCAATAGGCCGGCGGGTGGGCGGCGACTAGAAAGGGGTTGCTCTCATCCCCGAACAGAGCACGGCCCCGGCCTACCCGTCCCCCATGCCCCCCAGCAGGCCGGGGCCCCCTTTTTCCGGAAACCGAGGAGATTGACGATGAAGACCCAGATTTTGCTGGCCGCCGGCGTTGTGATCGGCATGACCGCGTTGGCGCCGCTGCCGGCACAGGCCGGCCAGGGTCCGTGGTGCGCGGTGCAGACCATCGGTGCCAGCACCGTGACCGAGAACTGCAGCTTTCGCTCGTTCAATCATTGCCGCTCGGTGGTGATCGCCGGCAACCGCGGCTTCTGCAGCCAGAATCCGGCGTGGCCGGGATGGCAGCGGCAGGCCTACCGCGCCCGCTACTGAGCGCCGAACCGCGCGCGCAAACACAGAGACTGGATTTCGAAAGACCGCCGCGAGGCGGTCTTTCTGATTCCTAGCCGCGACGTTTGATCGCGCCAGCACGCGGCACGGACTGTTCGGGTTGTATATTTTTCTGTCTCGCCCTACCCCGCTACCGCGATCCGCAAAGTTCCATGATTCCTTTTTGATTGGAGTGACTTGGCTGCTACAGCATGGAACCGTGAATTGCGCCTATAGTCTGCCGACGGCCGCACGCGGCCCCCGTCAGTGTTCACATCCGCGGTCGTAGAGGTGATGTCATGCGTCTCATGCGTTTATCGACTGCACTCGGCACGATGCTGCTGGCTCTCGGCGTCGCGGGCAGTGCATCGGCGGCAGATCTGCCGCGCGCTCCCGCCCGGGCCCCGGTCGTCGTTCCCGCGATCTACAACTGGACCGGATTCTATGCCGGCCTGAACGCCGGCTACGGCTGGGCCGATTCCAGCGTCGTCGATGCCGACGGTTTCGTCGGCGGCGGCCAGATGGGTTACAACTGGCAGGCGCCGGGCAGCCCGTTCGTCTTCGGCATCGAGGGCGACATCCAGTATGCCGATCTCAACGCCTCGGCCGTGGTCGCACCCGGCATCACGGCCTCCGGCGGAGCGGACGCCTTCGCCACCATCCGCGGCAGGATCGGCTACGCCTGGCAGCAGCTCATGATCTACGCCACCGGCGGTGTCGCCTTCACCGACACCGAGCTGACGCTGACCGGCCCCGGCGGCAGCATTTCGGACGACGACTGGAGCACCGGCTGGACCGCCGGCGCCGGGCTCGAATACGCGTTCTGGGACAGGTGGAGCATGAAGCTCGAATACCTGTACGTCGACACCGGCGACGTCACCCTGACGCTGGCGGGCGTGCCGGTGACAGGCGACTACAATTTCCACATCGTCCGCGCGGGCATCAACTACCGCTTCTGATTCAGCCTCCGGTCAGCAGCGAGAATTGGCCGGCGTCCTGCGCGCCGGCCTTTTTCTTTTCAAACGCGACCGGGCCGGGACCTGCGATGGCGATTGCGACCCTGGGCGCGCAGGCGGGGACCCGTGATCCCGCTGATGGCGGGCAATCGACACAGGGGGCGTGTCGGCACAGGTTATCCCCATGCTTCACGCCGGCGGGGGGCTGGCGGAACGGTGCCGTTCTCACTACGTTCCTCCCCATAAATTCTGCTGAAGTCGACATGAGCCGGCGGCGACGTCCGGTTAATGCCGCGTCGCGCGAAGGCCCCTGAA
>CAZUDR010000280.1:0-5106 GCA_964618715.1 uncultured Undibacter sp.
CCGCCGTGCTCGGGCACAATTTCCCCGACAGCACGTGGTACAAGCACGCCTATCAGCTGGTGAAATCGGGTGGACTGGAGCCGTCCGAGAACACCAACTCCTGGATCAGCAAGGCGTTCAAGAGCATCGGGCTCGGCTGACGGTTCCTGTTCAGGGTTACGCACACGGTCATGGCCGGGCTTGTCCCGGCCATCAACGTCTTTAATGATGGCGACTCACCCAGGCGTGGATGCCCGGCACACGGCCGGGCATGACGAAGTCAGTACATCCGGCCAAGGGCCATGCTCTCCCGACTCTCAATCCGCGATATCGTTCTGATCGACCGGCTCGATATTGATTTCGCCGAAGGTCTCGCTGTACTCACCGGCGAGACCGGTGCGGGCAAGTCAATTTTGCTCGACGCCTTTGCGCTGGCACTGGGCGCCCGCGGCGACCAGACAATGGTGCGGCATGGCCAGGAGCAGGGCCAGGTGACCGCGGTGTTCGACGTGGCGGGTGACCATCCGGCACTGGATATGCTCAAGGCCAACGACATCGCGGCCGATGACGGACTGATCCTGCGCCGCGTCCAGTTCGCCGACGGGCGCACGCGTGCCTTTGTCAACGACCAGCCGGTGAGCGTACAGGTGATGAAGCAGCTGGGCCAGTCGCTGGTCGAGATCCATGGCCAGCACGACGAGCGTGCACTGGTCGATGCCGCCGCCCATCGCCGCCTGCTCGACGCCTATGGTGGGCTGGAACAGGACGCCGCCAGAGTGGCGATGCTCTGGGAAGCCCGGCGCGTGGCGGAAGCGGCGGCGGACGCGCACCGCGCCGAGGTGGCGCGCGCCAGGCAGGAGGGCGACTGGCTGCGCCACGCGGTCGATGAACTGTCGGGCCTGGCGCCGCAGGCGGGGGAGGAGACGACGCTGGCCGAGCGGCGCACCGCCATGATGCAGGCGGAGAAGGTCGCAGAGGATCTGGGCGATGCGCATGATGTCATCGCCGGTTCGAATTCGTCGGTGCCCTCGCTCGCCGGTGTCATCCGTCGCCTGGAGCGGCGCAGCGCGCAGGCGCCCACCCTGATCGAGCCGGTGGTGAAGTCGCTCGATGCCGCGCTTGGCGCGCTGGATGAAACCCGTGCTCATCTCGAGCAGGCGCTGGCGGCAGCCGAATTCGATCCTGCCGAGATGGAACGTATCGAGGAACGCCTGTTTGCCCTGCGCGCGGCTGGACGCAAATATGCCGTGCCGGTTGATGAGCTGGCCAGGCTGGCGCAGAAATACACGGAGGACATCGCGCTGATCGACGCCGGTGAGAGCCGGCTGAAGGAATTGGAAGACGCCGTGCGTCAGGCAGAGGCAGCCTATCGCGGCGCTGCCACGGCTCTCTCAAGGGCGCGCGCCACGGCGGCGGTTGCGCTGGACAAGTCGGTCAATGGCGAACTCAAGCCGTTGAAGCTGGAGCGGGCGAAATTCAGCACCGGGATCGAAAGCGATGAAGATGCCGCCGGCCCGAATGGCATCGACCGTGTCGAATTCTGGGTCCAGACCAACCCGGGCACGCGTGCGGGACCGCTCATGAAGGTCGCGTCCGGCGGCGAGCTGGCGCGATTTCTGCTGGCGCTGAAAGTGGTGCTGGCGGACCGCGGTTCGGCGCCGACGCTGGTCTTCGACGAGATCGACACCGGTGTGGGCGGCGCGGTAGCGGATGCGATTGGCGTGCGCCTTGGCCGGCTTGCGCGCGGGGTGCAGGTGCTGGCGGTGACCCATGCGCCGCAGGTCGCCGCCCGGGCCGCCCGCCACTACCTGATCAGCAAGGACGTGGCCGACAGGGGCAAGCGCGTCGCCACCCGCGTCACCGAGGTGGCCGCAGATCACCGGCGCGAGGAGATCGCGCGCATGCTGGCCGGCGCCGAAATTACCAACGAGGCGCGCGCCGCCGCCGAACGGCTGATCAGGCAGGCGAGCTGAAGTCTGGTGCAGGGCTGCGAAGACGCAACGTCGGCGAGGCGCGCGCGCGGGCTGCAAGCGAGTGCGGCCGATATGGACCTTGGTCCTACTGGACCGGCAACCTGTTCCTGTCTCCTATCCGGCTGCGGTCCACCTCCGGGGCGGCCTTCGACGCCGGACCAGGCGTTGCAGGCTGCGTCCGGGGTGGCCACTATACGGGGCCCGGGCGGTCGCGTATGGCTGGTGGGAATGCGCGCGCCGACCGGCAGCCGCGCTGTGTATGTCTTCACGGGAGAACCCTGCTCATGATTTTCAGGCACGCCATTCTGGCAATTGTGCTCGTCACCTGCGTGGCCACAGCCGCGCCCGCACAGACCCTCAAGTCGGTGCAGGATCGTGGCAACCTGATCTGCGGCGTGAGCGAGAGATTGCCCGGATTCTCGGCCAAGGATGACCAGGGCCAGTGGAGCGGGCTCGACGTCGACTTCTGCCGGGCCCTGGCCGCGGCCATATTCAACGATGCGACCAAAGTCGAGTACGTGCCGCTGGCGGCTGAAAGCCGCTTCGAGGCGCTGCGAACGAAGAAGATCGACGTGCTGTCGCGCAATTCAACATGGACGATGGGACGTGAAGTCGGACTCGGGCTCGCCTTTGCGGCCGTCAGCTATTACGACGGGCAGGGTTTCATGGTGCGCAACGCACTCAAGATCGAATCCGCGCTCGAGCTCGCCGAGAAGTCGATCTGCCTGCAGTCCGGCACGACCACCGAGCTCAACCTCGCCGACTATTTCCGCAACAACCGCCTGTCGTACAAGCCGGTGACCTTCCATTCCGTCAAGGAAGCCCTGAAAGCCTATGCGGACGGAAATTGCGATGCGTTCACGTCCGACGTCTCCGGGCTCTACGCATTGCGCACCGAACTCACGACGCCCCGGGACCACATTATTCTACCCGACGTCATCTCGAAGGAGCCGCTCGGCCCGGTGGTCCGGCAGGATGATTTCCAGTGGTTCACCATCGTCAAGTGGACGCAATTCGCCATGGTCAATGCCGACGAGCTGGGCATCAACCAGGGCAACCTCGACGAGGCCATGAAGTCGGACAAGCCGTCGGTCCGGCGCCTGCTCGGCATGGAAGGAGAATTCGGCAAGCAGGTCGGTCTCACCAATGACTGGGCGGCGCGCATCATCCGGACAGTGGGCAACTACGGCGAGGTGTTCGAGCGCAACGTCGGCACCGGTTCGAAGCTCGGCATTCCGCGCGGGCTGAACCAGCTCTGGGACAAGGGCGGCATCCAGTATGCCCCGCCGATCCGGTGACGGGCGGTGCGCGGCATCAGGTCGCTGGCATGCAAGGCCGGGGACGGATTGAGGTCGTGTAGCCGCGGGTGAACCCATGGTCGACTACGCCCAGCTCCTGGCCCGCGCCATCGCAACGCTCGATCCCAACACCCGCGAGCGGCGCGAGTTTATTTATGATCGCGCACGCCAGGCGCTGGCCGACAGGTTCCGCAACAGCAATCCGCCTTTGCCGGAGGAAGCCTGGAACGCAGAAAGCGCGGCGCTCGAGGCGGCGATCAATCGTGTCGAAATGGATGCGAGCGGGGCCGACGGGACGCTCGAGGTCAGCCCGGGATTTGAGACCTATGAGGCGTCGGCCGGAGACTATGTGGACCGCGCGCCGCTTGCCGACCGGGAATCGCGGACAGGCCTCGTCGCCGGCGTGGTCGCCGTGCTGGCCGTCATCCTCATCGGCGTCCTGGGCTATCTGTTCTGGCCGGACATCCGGTCCACCGCGCGCAGCACGCTGCGGACGACCAATGTTGCCACGCCGGACGAGCCGCCCGGCGAAAACAAGAACTACATCTTCATGCGGCAGCTCGTTTACTACCGGACCAACCATCCGGTAGGCACACTGGTCATCGACAAACCGCAGTCGTTTCTTTACGTCGTGCGGCCGAGCCTCGCCGCGATGCGCTACACCATCAACGTCAATCCGGAATGCGCCGACCTGGTCGGGCTCTACCGCGTCGTGCGCAAGGAGGAGTGGCCGGGCTTGAGCGAGCCGGCGCAGCCGGCAGCCGGCGGTTCCGGTGAAGGGGCCAAGGGTCCGCTCGGCCCCCGTGCCCTCGACCTCTCGGACGATCACCGCATCCACGGCACCGGCGCAGATATCGCCAACGCACAGGAGGTGCTGAAGCGCTGCATCGGACTGGGCAACGACGACGTCGTTGATCTCTACGAACGCACGCCGGTGGGCAGCCGCGTCGTTGTGCTGTCGGACAAAAGGATGGAGAACTGAGCCCGTTCCGGCTGCGGGTCAGTCATACGGGCTTTTTGCCGCGCGCGCTTCCGTCGCCACTGCGACCGGCGGGGTGGGGACGTAATGCGCAGGCCTCGCGCCGCCGCGGGCATGCCGCGCGCGCGCCTCGTCCGGCGATTCCAGCACGTCCTTCGCCGCCAGCGCCGCCTTGCGGTCAACCGGATGCGGGGCGGGGTCGTTGGGCGGCGGCATCATGCTGGCGTGGTAATAGGCCATCTTCTGCATCGCTGCCGCCGGATCGACCTTGCGGTCCGGATCGATATCGCGCTCGTTGGTGGCGCGCGCGTTCACCGTCACACCATTGACGATCTCGTGGTCGAACCACCATTTCTTCGCCGGATTGCGCCGGCCGTTGCCGATCCAGTCGTCGAACCAGGTGGCGAACGGCACCATCAGCGGCTTCAGCCACATGGCATTGACGCCGAACCAGCTGGCGACGCGGGTGAGCAGTGCGCCGTCGGCGTCGACTACCTTGTTGATCGGGCAGGTCTTCATGCAGCGGCCGCAGGCGGAGCCGCGTGCGTTGGTGAGGCGATAGCGCGTGCAGCGCTCGACGTCCGGCTTCCATATCTCGTAGCCGTTGAACATCACCTTGTCGCCGAAGGGGATGGCGTCGCAGGGACATTCGCGCGCGCATTTCAGACAGCCGCTACAAAAGGTCTGCAGGCCGAAATCGATCGGCTGGTCGGTCGCAAGCGGGAAATCCGTGGTCAGCACCACCGACTTGAAGCGCGGACCGACGAAGGGATTGAGCACCAGTTCGCCGATGCGGGAGAGCTCGCCCAAGCCCGCCCACAGGATAACCGGGATGTGCAGCACGTCTGAGTCCGCATTGGTCTGCGAGCGCGCCGAG
>CAZUDR010000281.1:0-5092 GCA_964618715.1 uncultured Undibacter sp.
TCACGGTGCCGACCAGCGTTTCGTGACCCTGGCCCGACGAGGTCGTATGCATGGTGGCGGTGATGGCGCCCCTGCCGTCCACGCTGATGCGGCAGGAATCCATGAAGGTCGATGTCGTCACCTTCGGATTGAGCAGCGCTTCGAAGGTGGAATTGCCCCCCGACGGCTCCAGACAGGCGGCGACGCCGATCCCGGCAAGCTTGCCTTCACTCCTCAGCCGGTCGCGCTCCTTTTTCAGTTCGTCGTAATCGGTGTGCGCCAGCACCTTGTCGATGACGGTGTGATAGTCGCCGCTGTCGTATTCGGTGCCGCTCGGGATGGTGTACGGGAAATCCTCACGGCGGATCAGGTTGCGCCGGCGCACCTCGATCGGGTCGAGCCCAAGTACATTGGCGACCTCGTCCATCAGCCGCTCGATCGCCAGGTTGGTCGGCCCCTGGCCGAAGCCGCGGACCGCCTCCTGCGTGGTCTTGTTGGTGACGACGGCCAGCGCCCGGTAGCTGACGCTTCCGATCGTGTAGGGGCCGACAATGGCGCCCACCGGCTTGCCGAGCTGGAACGGAGAGCGGCCGGCATAGGCGCCGAGATTTTCCAGTGCCTGCATTTTCATCGAGCGGACGATGCCGTCGTCGTCGAAGGCGGCCTCGAGGTCGAACAGCCGTTCCGGTCCATGCGCATCGCCGCCCCGCATGTTTTCCAGCCGGTCCTCGATCAGCCGGACCGGGACACCAGTCCGCCTGGCGAGGTAGCCGGCCAGCACGGAGTGCTTGATGCCGCGCTTGACACCGTAGCTGCCGCCGACATCCACGTCGTAATGCACGCGCACCGAGGAGGCGGGCAGCCGGAGCGCGGCGGCGATCTGCTCGGCGTAGCGCGGCATCTGGATCGATGCCCAGACATCGAGGATCTCGCGCCAGGGGTCCCATTGCGTCACCACGCCGAAGGTCTCGATCGGCACCGTCGACGAGCGTCCCCATTTCACCCGCAACGACAATTTGTGCGGACTGGCGTCGAAATCCCTGTCGACCTCGCCCCAGACGAAGGTCCTGTCGAGCAGCACGTTCGAGCCGTGCGCCTCATGGACGAGCGGGCTCTTCTTCTGCATCGCCTCCTCCGCGTCGAGCACGAAGGGGAGGGGCTCGTATGCGATGTCGACCTCCTCGGCGGCGTCCTCCGCCTGCGCGCGCGTGTCGGCAACCACAGCGACCACCCACTCACCGGAGTAACGTGCGGTCCCGAGGGCCAGCGGCCGCCGCGGCACGTCTGGCGTTTCGAGGCCGGACATCAGCGCCTCGCTGCCGGCGGCAAGCTCGCGGCCGTCGAGCACGTAATGCACCCCCGGCATCTTCTCCGCCCGCGACTTGTCGATGCTGACGATGCGCGCGGCCGGATGGGCGCAGGTGACCAGCGCCACATGTTTCATACCCGGAATGTCGACGTCGGCGACGAAATTGCCCTTGCCGACGACGAAGCGCCGGTCTTCACGGACGCGGCGATCGCTGGCGACATAACGGAAATTGTGCGCGGATTCGCTCATGCCGTGCGGTCCACCGGCCGGTTGGCGCCGCGCATGCGTTCGGCGGCGAGCGCGATCGCCTCGATGATCTGCGCATAGCCCGTGCAGCGGCAGATGTTGCCCGAGATCGCCTCGACAATCTCCTCGCGCGTCGGCTCGGGATTGCCGGCGAGCAGCGAATGGGCGGCGAGGATCATGGCCGGCGTGCAGTAGCCGCACTGCATGCCATGCGTCTCGCAGAACGCGTCCTGGATCGGCGAAAGCTCGCCCGGGCCCGGCGTCACGCCTTCGATGGTGGTGATGGCCGAGCCTTCCGCTTGCGGTGCGAACATCAGGCACGAGCGTACCGCGACGCCATCGCACAGCACGGTGCAGGCGCCGCAGACGCCGTGCTCACAGCCGGTATGGGCGCCTGTGAGCCTGAGATGGTCACGCAACGTGTCGAGCAAGGTGGTGCGCGGCTCGACGTCGAGCTCATGGGTTGCGCCGTTGACCGACAGCTTAATGTGCATGGGCCTTGCGTCCCTGGGCGTCGGCGCCGGCGTCGGCGACGGCGCGCGCGGCAAGCTGGGCCGCCGCGCGGCGGCGGTAGTCGGCCGAAGCGTGCAGGTCGTCGAGCGTCTCGATGTCGGCGAGTGCCGCGCGCACGGCATCGGTGACCCGGCCAGGCTCCAGAGCGGTGCCCGTCAGCTGCCGTTCGGCTGCGTCCAGACGAACGGGAACATCGGATGCCGCGCCGACGCCAATCGCGATGCGCTTCGCCTGGCCGGCCGGGTCGAGTTCGACCTGGGCGGCGGCGGAGGCGAAGGCAAAATCGCTGCGGCGTGCATTGACCTCATGAAAGCCCACACCAGTCGTGCCGGACCAGACCGGGAAGCGAACCGCGGTGAGACAGGCGCCATCGGGCAGGCTGGTGACCATCGGGCCGACAAAGAAGTCGCGGGCGGCGACGTCTGTACTTTTGCCGCCGGCGCGGCAGGTCAGCGTGGCCTCGAGCGTGACCGCGATCAGCGCCAGTTCGGCGGCCGGATCGGCATGGGCAAGCGATCCGCCGACGGTGCCGCGCGCGCGGGTGGCGCCGTGGCCGATGAAGGGAATGGCGAGCGCCAGCAGCGGCAGCTTGCGCGCGATCAGCGCGTCGCGTTCGGCGACGCATTGCGGCGTCACCGCACCGATCGCCACCCCCTCGCCGTCCTCGCGGATATAGGAGAGGTCGGCAATGCGGTTGATATCGACGAGCCGCGTCGGCCGCGCCAGCCGCATCGCCATCATCGGCACCAGCGTCTGGCCGCCGGCGATCACGCGTGCACCGTCATCATTGGCGAGCAATGCACAGGCTTCGTCAATGTCGGCAGGACGCGAATACTCGAACGGCGCGGCTTTCATGCAACTTTCACGGTGCGCAATGATTGTCGGTCGGTTGTGCTATCGTTAAAGTCTCTCCGGCATGACCGCAACCGCAATCCATGCGCTGCTTGCAGCGCGGGGTTGCAGCCTGTTTGTGAAAGGCCCGACCGATGTCCGCACCGTCCCGCCAGGCATTTATCCGCAACATCGCCCGGGTGCCATGGCTCGAGTTTCCCGATCATTTCGGCGGCGCCTTGTCGAAGCCGCTGGTGATGCCGGACACCGCCGGTTCCAGGCACATCGATTACCGCATCTCGATGTATCAGCCGAAAGCCTATGTCGGGAAACACAGCCACAAGATCCAGGAACAGGTCTATCACGTGATCGAGGGCGAGGGGCTGATGCACATCGCCGGCGAGGACCATGTCGTGCGCAAGCACGACTTCATCTTTCTGCCGCCGGGCGTCGAGCATGCGATCGAGAATACCGGCCTGGTCGATCTCGTGTTTCTTGTGGTGACCTCGCCGGTCAGCGACACTGAAGCCCCCGCCTAGCGGTTCCGTGTGCGTGCCTGCCTCATCAAGGACTTGCCGCAATCTTGTGGTGTTCTGGGAATCGGCCAGACTGCGCCGGTTTCGGCGCCCCTGATCCGGCCCATGGGAGACGGTCATGAGATGGGTAGTGGCGACCTCGCTCACATTGGCAATCAGCTTCGGTATGGCGCACGCCGCGGAACAATCCGCTACGGAAAAGGCGAAGGACAGGAATCCGCCGGCTGCGACGACGGAAAAGAATGCGAATGCCGACCCGGAGCCCGGGCTTAAAATCGAGAAGCCGAAAATCGACCTGCCGGGCGGCATGACGGGAACCGTCGGAACGATCGAAGCTCCGGACGAGCCATTGCGGCCGGGATATCTCGGACCTGAATCAAAATCCGGTCCGAGGCTTCCCGCAGGCGGCCTCATCCTGAAGAAGGAGTTCTAGCGTCCGGCGTGATGGTTGGCCGCGTTGCGCCCGGCGCGCCGTCCCGACACGAATGCCCAGGCCAGGTGATGTCCGTGTCCCTTGAGCAGGAGACCGCCCTGTCCGGTGGCGCCGGCGGCGTAGAGCCCGTCGATTGCCGAGTCGTCCGCGCCGAGCACACGATGATCGTGGTCGACCGCCAGTCCGCCTTCGTTGTGCACAAACACCGCGCGCGCCGGCCCCAATGCGACGTAGGGGCCCGCGCCGAATAGGGGACGGTCGCCTGCCCGTGCATTGAAGTCCGCCACCGTTTGCGCAAGCGACTGCTCCGGCATGCCGAGATTTCGCGCCAGCGCCTCGAGTGTCGGTGCGGCGTGATAGATGTCGCGCCGGTTGCGCCGGTAGTCGGCGAGGTAGGCATAGGCGACGCCCGGCGCGGTCGAGATGAAATGCGGCCAGCCGGTGAACAGCTGTGCGATGCGTGCATCGAGCAGAATGAAAGCGTCTGCGCCGGGCTGATCGGGAACGGCAAGCGCCGGCTCATCGCGCTCCTCCGTAAAACGCATGCCGTTCCTGTTGACCAGGAGCGCGCCTGAGTCGAACAGGCCGGGCGAGGGCGCCAGCGCCGTGGTCACGAAGCTCATGATGAAAGGACGCAACAGTGCGCCGGGCATGTGGTCGAGCGACCACGCCATGATGTTCGCGAGCCATGGCCACGGCGGCAGTTTCAGCAGCAGGTTCTGTCGCTGCGGCGGCACAAAGCGCAGTTCCGGGCCGAGCGCGAGATCACCGTTGAGGATACGGGCGCCGAGCGCAAGCGCGAGCTTCTGGCCGTCACCGGTCGCGGTCGGATTGACGCCCGAGGCTTTCGCTTCCTGCGCGCCCATGTAGCGGCGCTTGAGTTCCGGATCGTTGGTGAAATCCCCCGTCGCCAGCACCACGCCGCGACTCGCCGAGAAAGTCCGGCACCCGTCCGGGGTGTCGCAGAGCACGCCGCTTACCCGCATGCCGTCCCTGACGAGGGTTGTCGCCCGCGCCCCGGTGACAACGACGATCCCGTCGCGCCGCGCCGACTTCTCCAGGTTGCGGATGAAAGAGCGCGAGTTCGGCAGCACGTTATGCATGCGCGGCTTGCGGTGCGGCGGCTCCGGCATCGGCCCGGTAAAGCGGATGCCATGCGCGAGCAGCCAGCGGAAGGTGTCGGGGATCTCGTCGGCCAGCACGCGGCGCAATGCCGGATTGTCCCGGTTGTCGAGACTGCCGTTG
>CAZUDR010000282.1:0-5057 GCA_964618715.1 uncultured Undibacter sp.
CTGGTGGTTCCCTGCGTTCTTCTGTTCAGCGATCTGCGCCTGGCTGTCAGCGGCCATCGCCGGAAGCGACAACACCATGGCCGCAGCGGTTGTGAGAAGAAGCTGTTTCATCGCGTGCTCTCCAATCCTTTCTGGTGAATTTCCGGCGTCGCCGAACACCTCGCATCAGTGCCGTGCGATGCCTTGCATAGAAAACGCAGGTGTCCGGGAAATGTTCGCGGCGGTGCCGCCGGTTCGCCGGCATTCGCACTCACAATGCGGTCGAGATTTCGTGAGGAATTGCGCGCAAAAGTGTCGCACGATCGTCAAATCGCGGAACCGGTCCGGTTCCGGAACGTGGCGTGTCCGATTCAGCGTGCCGGCAGTTTCTCGATGCCGGTCAGGTCCACGCGGTCAAGCGCGTCGGCAATGCGGATCCCGCCGATGTGCTGATCGGGCGCGATCTCGGCGAGCGGTGCCAGCACGAAGGCGCGTTCGAACATGCGCGGATGGGGCAGCTTGAGGTTCGGCGCATCCAGGGTCACGTCGTCGTAAGCGAGAATATCGATGTCCGCGGTGCGCGGACCATTGCGCCTTTCGAGGGCGCGGTCGCGGCCGAGTTGGCGCTCGATCGCCTGCGCACGGTCCAGCAAGGCGGTCGGACTGAGGCTGGTGTCGACGGCGATGCACAGGTTGGTGAAATGCGGCTGATACTTGAATCCCCAGGGTGGCGTCCGGTAGTCGGAGGAGCGTGCCGTCAGCCGCACCTCGCTGCCGTCGCACAGCAATGCGACGGCACGGTCGAGAATGGCACGGCTGTCGCCGACATTGCCACCCAGCGCCAGCCAGGCTGCCGTCATCGCCGTCCGGCCTGCCGGGTGCGCAGCAGGGTCACGCCGACATCGCTGAAAGTGGCGGCGACCGGCGCATGCGGCTTGTGGATCGTGACCTTGACGGCGCTGACGCGCGGAAAGGCCGCCAGCACCGCGTCGGCCACCCGTCCCGCCGCAGCCTCGATCAGCCGGAAGCGCTGTGCGCAGAAGGCCTCGCTGACGCAATCGACCACCTTGTCGTACGAGACGGTGTCGACGACCTTGTCCGAGCGCGCGGCAGCGGAGAGATCGATTGCAAGTTCGAGGTCGAGGGTGAAGGTCTGGCCGACCTTCGCCTCGTGCGCCATGACCCCGTGATAGGCGTGCAGCGACAGGCCGTGAACAAAGATGCAGTCGCTCATCGCGCTGCCCCGATTGCCGCAGCAACGCGTAGCGCCTGAACGGTCTCGGCCACGTCATGCGCGCGGATGATAGCAGCGCCGGCAGTCACGGCTGCAAGATGGGCCGCAAGGGAACCGCCGATCCGCTCGTCCGGTGCGGACGGGGACACCGTGTCAATAAAGCGCTTGCGCGAGGCACCGACCAGCAGCGGCAGTCCGAAACGCCTGAGGTCCGCCACGCGGCTAATGCAGGTGATGCTTTGCTCCGGTGTCTTGCCGAATCCGATCCCCGGATCGAGCACGATCCTGTCGCGGGCGATGCCGGCGCGGTCGGCGATCGCCAGCGAGCGTTCGAAAAAGGCAATTACGTCGGCAACGATGTCGATGGCAGGGTCAGCCTTCTCGCGGTTGTGCATGATGACGACCGGGACGCCCCGCGCCGCGACCAGCGGAGCCATGGCGGGATCGCGCTGAAGGCCCCAGACGTCGTTGACTATGGCGGCGCCGGCATCGAGCGCCCAGGCTGCGGTCACTGCCTTGATGGTATCGATTGAAACCGGCACGCCGGTGTCGATGACTGCCGGCAATACCGGAGCAAGCCGGGCCCGCTCGTCCTCTGCCGAAACCGGCTGTGCGCCACCATAGGGTCTCGTCGACTCGGCGCCGACATCGAGGATGTCGGCCCCCTGGGATGCCATGGCGCGGGCGTGGGCAATGGCGGTTGCGGGATCGAAAAAACGGCCGCCATCGGAAAATGAGTCCGGCGTGACATTGAGGATGCCCATGACAAGCGGCCGCCCCAGCCCGAGCAGGCGGCGCAACGGATCGGCCACGGAATTCGTCCCGGCTCCCGCTTTGTCTGCGACAGTGAGCGCCATCCGGTCGCTTTGCGCGTCCGCCGGGGGGCTGTCAAGCGGAGCAACGCGTGGAGCCCGGACCCGATGGATCAAACGTTATCGATAGGAAATCTTGATAGGCAGCTTTTTGGCATTGTCGATCCAGCGTGCCACCACTTTTTCCGACGGCAGCAGGCGCACGCATTTGCGCTTCCTGTTCGCCTCCGCCATCGCCTGGGCGAGTCTGGCAGGGTTGCGGTACTTGAGTTCTTTCACGGTATCGACGCCGGCGACCTGCAGCAGCTCGGCATATTCACGGCTGATGCCGCGGATCCGCATGCGGTCGGCGACGTTGGCCCAGCACAGGATCTGTTTGACGTCGAGCCCTGTTCTTTCGGCGAGAAGCTTGCGGCCCCTGACCGTGCGCGCGCGCTCGAGCAGCCGCCCGGTCGATCGAATCCCGGCCGATTTCAGAATCGTGGCAATTTCGCCGTCGATCCCGGTGATATCGGTGATGGGATAAGTCATTTGCCGCATTCTCGTTGTACTCTCTTGTGTCGCGTGTGGTGCCGGCCGGTTCAAACGAACTGGCTGAGACCCGGGATCGCGCCAACGATTTCGCCAATCGTGTCCTCGCCCGCCTTTTCCCGGGCATAGGCGATGACTTCGCGGGTAACACCCTGCACCTGGCCCATGCTGAGCCCGGCCGCCATCATCTTGGTGCCGGCGCCCATGATTCCGCCCATGGCGAAGGCGCCGCCACCGCTCTCATCAGGCCCTTCCTGGGCTTCCATCAGTTCCTTTGCGCCAGGCAAACGGTCCATGAGGGCCTGGACCTTGTCGGCAGGGCCTTCCTTGCGCAGAAACTCGAAGATGATGCCAACCGCTTTTTCAGCAGCGTCACGGTCGACGCCAACATTGGCGACGAGTCGATCAATCAACTCATCCATGATCCCCTCACGCCCCGCACTGACGGCGAGTTCGGTAGTCATTCTGAACGCCAACCCCGACAATGACAAGAACGATACAGCATTGCGTCACCTGTTGAATGTGATCCGTGTCACAGAAGTGCGGGATAGCAAGCATCGCACCGGGTAAGACGTTCGTCGTATAAATCGTCCCGATGACGTTGCGTTCCCGGTAATCGCCGCTGAATTTTTCTGCGAATGATGCGAAAAGTCGCCCGCGCTGTCCGATCGGCCTCCGCGGAACCACGAATAGAGGTTTTTATCACCTGGGCCAGCGCCGCGAGCGGCTATCCTTTTTGGAATCTGAACAACAAAGTGAAAACGCGACTGATCCGCAAGTCGACATCGTTGCGCCGCGTCGGGCACATGACGTGACGCAAGGTCGTGTCGGACGCGAATGCGTCCCGCGTGTGCCCGGTTGCATCGTGCGCGTGATCCGGCGTGCCCACGCTGTGGGGTTGCCGATCGGGAAGGGGTACCAGCGCTGGAGGAAGGGGCGGCGAGTGCCGCAGATCAGAACGGACCGACCTGCGGTTCGCCGCGCCCGACGCCCCATCCTGCCCACGCGGGAGCGAGCCATCCTTTTCAGGCTGCGAAAGCGTTGCTAGCGTAAAGGGTATGCCTGCCACCTGACCGCCAAGGCCACGGTCCCCCATGGGTTGGGCACGATTGCCGCTTCCCGGATAGGATCACTGTCCACGCAAGGAGCTTCCGAATGAGCACACTCGACGCGGTGCTGCACCGCATCGACCAGGATATCGACCAGAGCCTCGAGCGCCTTTTCGCGTTGCTGCGCATTGCCTCTGTGTCGACAGACCCGAGCTACAGGGACCAGTGCCGCGCGGCCGCCGAGCATGTGGCGGCCGACCTGCGCTCGATCGGTTTCGAGGCCGACTTGCGGCCGACCGAGGGCCATCCGGTCGTGGTGGGCCGTTCCAACGGCGCGTCAGGGCCGAACGTGCTGTTTTACGGCCACTACGACGTGCAGCCGGTCGATCCTCTGGACCTCTGGAAGAGCCCGCCGTTCGAGCCGCGCATCGAAACGCTCCCCGACGGACGCAAGATCATCGTTGCGCGCGGGGCCTGCGACGACAAGGGTCAGGCCATGACCTTCATCGAGGCCTGCCGCGCCTACAAGGAGGTCACCGGAAAGCTGCCGCTCAACATCACGACCATGATCGAGGGCGAGGAGGAGTGCGGCTCGCAGCACCTGTTCAAGTTCGTGCTCGACAATGCCGACGAGTTCAGGCTCGACATGGCGCTGATCTGCGATACCGCCATGTGGGACCAGCAAACACCGGCGGTGACCACCTCACTGCGCGGACTGGTCTACGAGGAAGTCACTGTCACATGTGCCGACCGCGACCTGCATTCCGGCCTGTTCGGCGGTGCGGCGCAAAATCCATTGCGGCTGCTGGCGGAGATTCTTGGCGCACTGTGGGACAAGGATGGCCGCGTCACCATTCCCGGCTTTTATGACGGCGTGAAGGAACTGCCTGCCGATATCAGGGCGGATATGGAAGGGCTCAAGCTGACGCCGGAGAAGTTTCTCGGCCAGGTCGGGCTGAAAATCCCCTCCGGTGAAAAGGGGCGACTGGTGCTGGAGCAGATCACCACGCGTCCGACTGCGGAGATCAATGGAATCGTTGGCGGCTATACGGGGGAGGGCGCCAAGACGGTGATCCCCGGCCAGGCCATGGCGAAGGTTTCCTTCCGCCTGGTCGGCGAACAGGATCCGGAAAAGATCCGCGACGGCTTCCGCGCCTTCGTGCGCGGGCGGTTGCCGGCCGACTGCAAGGCCGAGTTCGCCAATTTCGGCCTGGCGCCGGCCTTGCAGCTGCCCTTCGACAATCCGACGCTGACCAAGGCGCGCCAGGTGCTGGCCGAGGAGTGGGGCCACAAGGCAGTCGCGGTCGGCGGCGGAGGCTCCATTCCGATCGTGGCCGACTTCAAGAACGTCCTCGGCATGGACACGCTGATGGTCGGCTTCGCGCTGGACGACGACCGGGTGCATTCGCCCAACGAGAAGTTCGACCTGAAGTGTTTCCACAAGGGGATCCG
>CAZUDR010000283.1:0-5056 GCA_964618715.1 uncultured Undibacter sp.
AGTTGCATGGTGCAAGTGTCGACCGAGGCCAACAACGCCCAGGAGGAAAACGCCATGTCACACCGATATTTGCGCAACGGCATCGTCGCCGGAACACTCGCCTTGATGGCCACGATGGTAGCCGCGCCGGGCTTCGCCGAGGACGGCAAGGCGACGGCCGAGGCCACCTACCAGGACATCAAACAGACGCTCGGCATCGTGCCCGGCTTCCTCAAGGCGTTCCCGCCAGCCGGGATCGCGGGGGCGTGGGCCGAGTTCAAGGCCGTTCAGCTCAGCCCGAACACAAAGCTGAGCGGCAAGACCAAGGAACTGATCGGCCTCGCCATCGCCGCCCAGATCCCCTGTCAGTATTGCGTCTACTTCCACACCGCAGCGGCCAAGGCGAACGGCGCGACGGATGAGGAAATCCGCGAGGCGGTCGCGATGGCCGCCATCGTGCGCCACTGGAGCACCGTCCTCAACGGAATGCAGACCGATCCCGCCGCCTTCCGGGAGGAAGTCGACACCGTGCTGCGCCTGGCCGCCGAAAAGGCGAACGCCTCGGCCAGGTCGCAATAGCGGTATGCCGTTCCCGTCTCGCCCCCCGAAGACCGGGACGGGACGGGAGCCTGTCATAGCTCACGGAGGGATGGCCATGACCATCGGTTACCACGAGGGCCACCGGCGGCTGCAGGACGAATTCGAGAGCCGCAGGATCGCCGATCGCCTGGACGAGTTCGCACGCACTGAATTCACCGACGACGACAAGGCCTTTATCGAATCCTGCCCCTTCTTCTTTTTCGCCACCGCAGATCACACCGGCCAACCCGATTGCTCGCACAAGGGCGGCCTGCCCGGATTCGTGCAGGTAACCGCGCCGGACGAAATCGCGTTTCCCGACTACGACGGCAACGGGATGTTCAAGAGCCTCGGCAATATCGCGGTCAATCCCGGTGTGGGCCTGCTGTTCATCAGCTTCGACAAGCCGCGGCGGCTGCGCGTTGCCGGAACGGCGCGCTTCTCGCGCAACGACCCGCTGGCAGCCCGCACGGTCGGCGCGCAGATGATGGTGCGGGTGAAGGCACGCGCCATCTTCCCCAATTGCCCGCGCTACATTCCGACGATGCAGATGGTCGCGCCGTCGCGGTTCGCGCCGCAGGCGGGCGTGGAATGTCCCGAGCCGGAATGGAAGAGCTTTCCTGACTTCGCGCCCGTCGTGCATCCGCGCCAGACGACCTATGCCGGGTGACCAGTTGCCCGTCAGGCAGCGCGCGGCGCAATGACCGGCGCAAAACGGCGGACCCTCGGGCCCGCCGCTTTCAGCTCGTTCTCTGTACCAGTCCCAAGCGGAGTTTGCGGCAAGCCACCTGCTCGTCGTGCGACCTATTTTTCCTGCAAGGTAAAAATATATCCGGCGAGCGCGACAATCCTGCCCTGCACATAGGACTCAGCGGCTTCGGGCGAGCCCAGTCCGTACATCTTCGTCCACGCCTCCCGGTTGTAGGCCGCTCCCCAGATGGGCATGTCGCGTGGACCGTGCGCCGCAACGTCTTCGCGGCCGTCGATGATCTTGTAGACCCGGTCAAACGGATAGATGCTCTTGTTGTTCTTCTGGAGTGTCGTCAGGTCGGCGGAACGTTTCCCGAGCCATCCGACAATCGGGCCTTTCCCTTTTGCGTCGGTGCCATGGCAAACGGCGCAATTGGTCACAAACTCCACCTTGCCGATATCTTCAGCCTGCTGCGCGTAAACTAGATCCGGGCCGGCAATCAACGCCGCACCGAGAATGGCAGCGCCCATCGATAGTTGCTTCATCACGTCTCTCCCTGGCTGTTGTGTTGAGGCCGCTTCCTCAGAGATTGCTCACCCTTGCTGTCGCGCGGTTGAGAGTCGGCCGCGCGGCGCACTGCACGATCCGCAAACGGGCGAAAAGGCCCGTGAAATCAAAACCGCTGGGATTCGGGGCGTCGGTCGGGAATCCGACCAACGGGGATACTTGTCGAGGTCCGTGCCAGGTTTCGTGATGGTCAGCCGCGGGCCTCCCGCGACAAGTCACAACGGTCGGGTATCAAACAGACGTGAAAGGAGGGGACGGGAATCAATGGTCAATTCGAGCGCCCGTCCTCCACCTCCCGGGCAGGACTGTCAGCGGCGCCCGGCTGAGCTTCGGCCCCGGCGCTGGCTGTTGTCCGGGGCCGATTTTTTCGCCCTCCGGTTTCCGGTTTCGCGCCGTAGGGGACATGCCATCACGGCGGTCGACACCGGCAACCCGCTGCTAAAAGGACCCGGTGGTTGTCTAGTCGGATAGCGCGCCCGGGCCGCGCCCGTTGGGTGACCAGCCGACCAGCCGGCGGAAGTGCGCATTGATGGCGGCGTAGCACTCGCAGCTCGTGTCCTGCAGCGCTTCGGTGTCGAGCAGCCGGATGTGGCCCCGGTGGTAGTCGATAAGGCCGCTTTCCTGCAGACGCCGCGCCACCAGCGTGAGGCTGCTGCGCTGAACGCCCAGCATCTGTGACAGGAACTCCTGCGTCAGCGGCAGGTCATCAATGTCAAGCAGATCGCGCGCCTGCAGGAGCCAGCGGCTCAGCCTCTCTTCCAGGCTGTGCAGCGCGTTGCAAGCCGCCACCTGCTGCACCTGGGCAAATGCCATTTCCTCGTGGTGCGCGAAGCAGACACGTAGCGACTCGGTGCCGGCGGTCAATTGCTTGAGCAACGCGGCATCGACCATCGTGCCGGTTGTCGCCACCTGAACGACGGCCTCATTGATCGCGATTTCCCCGTCCAGTGGCACACTGCTGCCGACCACACTGTTGCGTCCGATCACACCCGCTTCCACATGCTGGCCGCTGCTGATGGCGACCACATAGGAGATGATCCCGGTGAAGGGAAAATAGACACGCGTAATGGTGTCTTCTGCCCGATAGAGAACCGTCCCCGTGCCCAGATCGACCAGCTTAAGATGCGGCTCAAGCAGCGCGGCATCCCGGTCGGACAAGTGAGCCAACAGATAATTCGGGGAGTTGGACAAAATCGACATGCGGGCACTGACTTGTCGACAAGTTGCGCAGTGAGGTTGAAAGTCTATGAGTCGATCGAGCGAGAGTCCATCAGGCCAGCAAATGCAAAACGGCGGGCTTCTGGCCCGCCGTTTTCGATTCGCCGTGGATGCCCGGGCAGTTAATTGTCGAGGAAGCTGCGCAGCTTGCGGCTGCGGCTCGGATGCTTCAGCTTCCTGAGCGCCTTGGCCTCGATCTGGCGGATGCGCTCGCGGGTGACCGAGAACTGCTGGCCGACTTCCTCCAGCGTGTGGTCGGTGTTCATGCCGATGCCGAAGCGCATGCGCGAGCCACGCGCTCCTCGCGCGATGACGGCCAGCCTGCGCCGGCCGCCGGCGTCGGGCGCATTGCTCCACCGCCGCCGGCTTGCCATAACGCCGGGATGATCACCCAGGCCGCCGTGTTCCGCGAAATCGGCGCACCGCTGTCGGTCGAGCCGATCACGCTCGATCTGCCGCGCGCCAGCGAAGTGCAGGTCAAGGTCCGGGCGGTCGGCCTCTGCCGCACCGACCTGCACGTCATGCGCGGCGAGCGGCGCGTCGCCATGACGCCGATGGTGCTCGGCCACGAGGCGGCCGGTATCGTCGAGGCGGTGGGCGCGGACGTGACCGGCATCGCGCCTAGCGATCATGTCGTGCTCACCTTCATCCCCGGCTGCGGGCGCTGCCGCTGGTGCGCCAAGGGCCTGCATCACCTTTGCGCCGAGGGGCCTCGCATCACGCAGGGGCCGCAGCTCGACGGCAGCTATCGCCGGCGCGATGCACAGGGGCGTGAGGTCGGCGCCTTCTGCATGGTCGGCGGTTTCGCCGAGCGCACGGTGGTCGACCAGGCCTCCGTCCTCGTCGTCGACAAGGACGTACCGTTCGATCTTGCCGCGCTCACCGCCTGTGGCGTGCCGGCGGGCGTCGGCGCCGCCCGTCACCGCGCCAAGGTGAAGGAGGGCGACAGTGTGCTGGTGGTTGGCTGCGGCGGCGACGGCATGAACGTCGTCCAGGGTGCGCGGATCGCCGGCGCCGCGACCATCATCGCCGCCGATATCGTGACGGCGAAACTCACGCTCGCGCGCGGCTTCGGCGCCACCCACACGGTGGACACGCAGGGCGAGGCGCTGACCCGCGCCGTGCTGGAGCTGACCGATGGCATCGGTGTGGACCACGCCTTCGTCTGCATCGACCCGCCGGCGACACTGTTGCCGGCGTTCCGTGCCACCCGGAAGGCCGGAAATGTGGTGGTCACCGCGATCACGCCCGACACGGTAAAGCAGATCGATATTCCACCGCTCGAACTGTTCGCGACGCAGAAGGCGGTGATGGGCGCGGTGTATGGATTCATGAGCCCGCGGGTGCAGATCCCCGAACTGCTGCGGCTTTACCGCGCCGGCGAATTGAAGCTGCGCGAGCTGATCACCCGCACCTATACGCTCCCCGACATCAACCGCGGCTATGCCGATCTCGACGCCGGCGTAAACCTGCGCGGTGTGGTGGTGTTTCCGGAGTGAGGCGCGGGCGGAAGACTGGCCAGGCCGCCGCAAACAAAAACCCCGGCCGACGCCGGGGTTTTGTATTTCGACTAATTGTCGAGGAAGCTGCGAAATCGCCGAGGTGTGAATCCTCCTCGTCGCCGATGGGAGTCTCCAGCGACAGCGGCTCCTTGGCGATCTTGAGAACCTTGCGCACCTTCTCCAGCGGCATGCCGAGCTTCTCGGCCAGCTCCTCCGGGGTCGGTTCACTCACGCAGTCGTGTAACCTTGTGACATGCGGGGCGACCCGCGATGCGCTATCGAAGGGCCATCACGCCCGGAGAACCGACCATGCGCCGATCCGCCGCCTTCGTCCTCGCCGCCGCCTTTGCCGTCGCGCCGTTCGCGGCACGCGCCGCCGAGCCCGCCGTCGTCATTCCGCCGCCCGCGCACGAAGCGCCGGACACCAACGCGGGCCTCGAGACCGCCGTGATCGCCGGTGGCTGCTTCTGGGGCATCCAGGCAGTCTATCAGCACGTCAAGGGCGTCACCAACGCCGTCT